>NZ_JBNBZD010000004.1:0-206193 GCF_049804075.1 Brevibacterium sp. FAM 24630 | reverse complement strand
GGGCCGAGAGGAGACGAATCTTCTCTACGGGACGGGATTCAGCGTCGAGGATGGCAATGGGATCCAGAAGGGCTGGGGCGGCAGAACCCGGTGAGAACCAGCATCGACACGCCCTGCCCATACACACTTTTTGGCCTATAACCCAGTTTTGTACCGAGGTGCCCCGGTACTGCGCCAGACGAGAAAGCCCCTCTGATCATCATTTGTGCTGATCAGAGGGGCTGGTGCCGAGCCGCCTGCGGGAATCGAACCCGCGACCTATTCATTACGAGTGAATCGCTCTGCCGACTGAGCTAAGGCGGCAACCGAACCAACTTTAGCCAACTTCTCTGCCAGTGGTCAAAACGAATAATCCCTTCCTGGGCGGTTCCGACCGAGAGCTTCGTCACCCCCTCTCTGACAGGTGACAGCCGAGTACCTGGCCCACTCGAGAGCGGGTGCCGGCAGGTCACGACCCGACACCCGCTAACCTTGAAAGGACAGTTGGCACAGACACGAGGGTGAGACATCCATGGCAGAGTTCGACTCCGACGACTTCATGAGTGATTTCCAGGCGCTCATCGAATGCGAGTCGTTCTCCAACGACCTCTCTTCCTTGGCCCGCAGTGCCAGACTCGTCTCGCGCATCGGCACCGGAATGCTCGGAGCCGCTCCTCAGATCATCGAGACCGACGGCCACCCGCATGTGCTGTGGCGCTTCGGCACCGGCCCGCGCAAGGTCGTGCTCATCGGCCACCACGACACTGTCTGGCCCACCGGCACGCTCGCCGACTTCCCGTACTCGGTCAAGGACGGGGTGGTCCGCGGACCCGGCGCCGATGACATGAAGGGCGGACTGCTCATCGCGATCTACGCCTTGGCGAAGGTCCGTGCCGAACTCGGCAGCCTCGATGGTGTCAGCCTCCTCATCACCGCCGATGAGGAACTCGGCTCCCCGGGCTCTCGGCAGATCATCGAAGACGAAGCCCGCGGGGCGAAGGCCGCTCTCGTGTTCGAAAGCGGTGCCGCCGACGGTGCCGTCAAGATCGCCCGCAAGGGAGTCGCGATCTACCAGCTTGAGGTCACCGGCCTGGCTTCACATGCCGGAGTCGAACCAGAGAAGGGCATCAACGCCACCATCGAGGTGGCCAACCAGGTCGTCGAGATCGCTGGCCTGCACAAACCGTCGGTCGGCACCTCCGTCGTCCCGACCGTGATGACCAGCGGCTCGACCACGAACACCGTGCCCGCCAACGCCGTCGTCGGCATCGACTCCAGAGCCGCCTCGGCGGATGAACAGGTGCGCATCGATGACGCTCTGCGCGCCCTGACGCCCGCCGTGGCTGGTGCAAAGATCGAACTCAAGGGCGGAATCAACCGCGCTCCGCTCGAAGAGGACATGGCAATGGGCCTCTATGCCCGTGCCCAACGGCTGGCCGGACGACTTGGGCATCCCCCGCTGCGGTCCGTCGCCGTCGGCGGAGGGTCTGACGGCAACTTCACCGCCGGAGTCGGCACTCCGACCCTTGACGGTCTCGGCACCGTCGGTGGAGGCTCCCACGCCCGCACCGAACATGCCCTGCAGATCTGGATTCCCCGCCGCATCGAACTCACCGCGGCACTCGTCACAGAGCTCCTCAGCGAGAGCTGAGGGGCCGACTACTCCCCCGGCGCTTCTCGACGCCGTCGTTTCACGGCCCCGGAACTCAGATCGCGCCGGTGCGGTCTTCCTACAGCCAGGGGTTCGACAGCAGCACGAAGGCTGCTTCGACGATGAGCACCGGCGACATGTTCGTCTGCAGACGCTGGCGAGCCTCGGTGATGGCGTCGATGCGCAGCAGCGTGGTGTCGGGACCATCCCGGTTCGCCTGTTCGGCGATGAGGTCGACTTCGCCGGCGTTGATCCACCCGTCACGGATCCCCAGCTGGTACATGAGGATGTCGCGGTAGAGGCTCATGAGTTCGAGGAAGATCCGGTCGAGCTCATCGTTGCGGGCCCGCACCGAGCGGCGCTTCTGCTCCTCCTCGAGCTTCCTGATCTGCGCTCTGGCCGACGGCGGAATCGTCTTCTCCCCTTCGACACCCAAGGTGGTCAGCAGCTGAGTCCGCTCGGCGGCGTTGCGCTCTTCGACTCGTGACTTCGCGGTTTCGGCAGCGTTGTCGACGATGCGGCCGGCCAAACGGATCGTCGCCCCCACGGAGGTGAGTTTGCCGGGGATCGCGAGAATCTGTTTACGTTCGGCATCAGCCGATTCGTTGAGTGCGAGGTATTTCGCGCGCCCGATGTGGTTCTGGGCCACTGCGGCAGCCCAGTGTGCGCGATCTTCCGAGACGTTGTCGCGCTGCATCAGCAGCTGTGCCACGGCATCCCGAGAGGGGATGCGCAGTCGCACAGGACGACACCGCGACCGGATGGTGGTGAGCACATCGATCGGACTCGGCGCGCACAGCAGCCACACGGTTCCCGGAGGCGGCTCTTCGATGGCTTTGAGCAGCACGTTCGCGGTGCGTTCCATCATCCGGTCGGCATCTTCGATGATGACGACGCGCCATTTCGAGTTCACGGGCGACGCCTGTGCCTTGGACACGAGTTCACGGACCTCTTCGATCGATATGACCGATTTCTGCGTCGACATGATCGTCAGGGACTCGTGATGACCCGACAGCACTCGGGCGGTCACGTCATTCGATTCAGTGCCCCCGGAGATGAGCGCGGCGGCGAAGGCGCGTGCCGCATTCGATCGGCCCGACCCGGGCGGTCCGGTGAACAGCCACGCATGGGTCATCGCCGCCGGGTTGTCGAGCGCATAGCCGAGCTGGGTGATGACGTCATCCTGGCCGACGAGTTCGTCGAAGACGCTCACTTCAGGAATCCTCCCGGTTGGTGAAGCGACGGTTGCTGCGTTCGCGCTGCCGGCGCAAGCGCTCCCGAGCCTGCCGTTCGATCTCGGCCTGAGCCTGCAGTCGTTCACGGCTCATCTCGCGGGCGGTGCGGGCTGGCAGAACCGTGGTCTCCGCGTCCCCGCCGTCGACCGAGTCGCCTGCTGCGTCATCCGTGCCGGTTTCGGCAGGTGGATCGGCACGGTGGACAACGCGAGTTTCGGCGTCTTCGGGGTCGACGCGGTTGACGATCCGAGTCTCAGCATTCTCGTCCGTGGCGATTCGGTCCGTCGGCACCCCATCGGCCTCGTCGCTGTCGTCGACGAGCGCCTCCGAGGCGGTCCCGCTGGCCGGCAGCACCGTGGTCGCCGCGTCCTCGTCGGAACGGTTCGGGGCCTCATC
Source organism: Brevibacterium sp. FAM 24630 (assembly GCF_049804075.1). Taxonomy (NCBI): domain Bacteria; kingdom Bacillati; phylum Actinomycetota; class Actinomycetes; order Micrococcales; family Brevibacteriaceae; genus Brevibacterium; species Brevibacterium sp. FAM 24630. The sequence continues at coordinate 202,932 of NZ_JBNBZD010000004.1, read as the reverse complement.
TGAACGATGCGAGCCCTTCGGTTCCAAGAAGGACGGAAGTTCCTCCTCGTCGCCTTCCGAATCCCGGTCCGCATTCTCATCCGCGGATGCCGGGGATGCGCAAGCGGCGGAGCGTTCCCCATTCGCCGAGGCGGCCGGATCCTCCCGCAGATCGGCCCCGAGGTCGACGCGTTCGGTGGGAACCGCACCGGAGATCTCGGCCTCGGCGTCGGTGATCGCAGAGGGAACGAACCGATCGCTGGAGGCCGGGACGAAGCGCGGTCCGCGTTCGTGCACCGCATCGTCGATATCGTCGGGGTCTGTTGCATCAGCGGCTGCTTCGCCTATTGCTTCGCTGCCATCGACGGCGTCGTCTTCAGTCTCGCGGGCATCGACCGAGTCTGCAGAGCTGCCGCCGGAGTGGGCGTCGTCGGAACCGTCGTCTGCCTCGGCCGTGCCGTCGTCGGGCACGGTCCCGGCGGCTACGGCAGCGATCGGCACGGAACTGCGTTCCGGACCGTTGTCGGCCTCAGCCGTCGACGTTGAGGCGGGGGCCGCCTCGGTGCCGGTGTCGCGTTTGACCAGCGTCTGCGGAAGGCGGGCGCGGATGGCTGCGAGGATCCGTTCGGTGAGCTCATCGGCGTCGACCGAAGCGTCGAGGACGACGTACCGGTCGAGTTCCTTGTGGGCACGGGACAGGTAGGTCTGGCGCACCCGCTGGTGGAACTGCTGGTTCTCCTGGTCGAGGTAGTTGCTGTCGCCGCGCTTGCCCATCCGCTCGGCGGCGACCTCGGGTTCGATGTCGAGGACGATCGTCAGGTTCGGCACGAGCCCCTGGGTGGCCCACCGGCTGAGCGCGAGGATCGTCTTCTCGTCGAAGCTGCGGCCGGCCGACTGGTAGGCGATCGTCGAATCGATGTATCGGTCGGTGATGACGATGTTTCCGGCGTCGAGGCTGGGATCGACCAGGGACGCCACATGGTGGGCGCGGTCGGCGGCGAAGAGCAGGGCTTCGGTACGCGGGCTCGGCGGATCGGAGTCGAAGAGGACTGAACGAATCTTCGTGCCCAGTTCGGTGCCGCCGGGTTCGCGCGTGGACTCCACGTGATAACCGTCATCGGCCAGGGCGGCGGAGATGCGTTTGATCTGCGTGGTCTTGCCCGAACCGTCTCCGCCTTCGATGGCGATGAAGAACCCGGCGCCGAGGCGCTCAGCCGAGTTTCCGAGCCCGCCTGCCGCGGTCTCGGGCTGGCTGGGCGGACGGAATCCGTGGACGATGTCGACGGACAGCCCCTGCAGTTTGTGGGGGTCGAACGTGAAGAGTCCGATGACTCCGGCGACGAGAGCGGCGATGCCGAAGATGAGGAACGCGACGTCGCTGGGGGCCAGAACCCAGTCCGGGCTCGAACCGACTTCGACCGTGCCGCCGAGGTCGAGTGCGTTGATCACCAATGCCAGGCCGGCGCCGGCGACGGCACCGTAGCGGCGGGAGAAGTCATAGGGCTGAGCGCGCACGCCGATGCCGACGAGGAACGCGATCGCGGCCGAGAGCACGACCTTGCCGGAGAGTTCGTTGATGCTTCCGGTGGCCAGCAGCAGCACACCGGAGACGAGCAGACCGAAGGTGGACACGCGCGGACGGGACATTCCGGGAGCGAAGGTCGGACCCATCTCGAATCCGATTGCCCATCCGACGAGACAGCAGGCGATGATGACCGCGAAGCCAGCTTGACCGTAGCCGTGGCCGATCGCCGTCGGCTGAGCGAGCATGAAGGTGGCTCCGAGGACGGCGAAGAGGCCGATGCACACCCACGGATTCGAAATCGATTCGGCGGGGCGGGCCACCCGGGCTTTGAGTTCGGGGAACTGCCCGGTCGTCGCGGACTCCGCGTGCAGGGCGCGTTCGGGGGTGAGGAAGATGATCACGGAACCGGCGGCCATGCCGATGCCCACGAGCAGTGACACCCATCCGAGCGCCTGGGTTCCCGCAGCGGAGCCGCCGAGGATCTGGAAAGCGCAGGAGACGAACACGAGGACGGCCGCGGGAATGCCGACACGACGCCACGGCTTCTCATGTCTGAACGGGTTGATGCTCATGAGCAGTCCCACCACGGCGCCGAGGAACAGGGCCGCGACCCAGGTCAGCCAGGCACTGGGAGCGAGGCTGAGGACGACGAGGACCGCGGCTTCGATGATCGCGGAGATCGACAGAGCGGTCTTGCGCGCCGCCGGAGGTCGTGAGGCGAAGACCTTCGAGGGGATGAAGAGACCCGCGCAGGAGAGTGCGAAGACGATGAGCAGCGACAGACTGCCCATCTGGTTGTCGAATCCTCCGGCGCTCAGCGACTCCCCCATGGCGGTGAAGGCGCGTCCGCCCACCGTCGCGACGAGTCCGCTGGTTCCTGCCACGACGTAGCTGATCGCGACAAGAACGATCAGGGCACCCCAGGCGGCGGTCTCGGTGACCAAGCGGCCGGGGGCTCCGGGCAGTCGGTGTCCTGTAGTCGTCAACATGCTCACAGCCCTACACTATCTGCCCGAACTGACATATCTCTTGGAACCCAGTGCGATCTGCGACAACCCGAACCGGGTCGGAGCCTGCCGATCCTCTACCCTTGAACTCGTGCACACAGACAGTTTGGCGATGACCACGGTGGCCGCAGAAGGCTTGGGCCCGGTGGAAGACCTCGCGTTCGCCCGCGTTCTCCTCGATTCGGTCAAGGCCGGACGTCGCGGGGCGACTCTGCGGATGTACCGACCGGCTCCGACCCTGGCGTTCGGTGCTCGGGATCGTTTCCTGCCCGGCTTCGCCACCGCCATCGAAGCGGCCCGGGACCACGGTTTCACGCCTGCTCTGCGCAGCCTCGGCGGGCGTGCGGCTGCCTACCATCCGGGATCTCTGGTCATCGATCACATCGAACCGAGTGATTCGTTCATCACGAACACCACCGCACGATTCACCGGTTTCGGTGAGGACTATGTCGAGGTGCTGCGAGGGCTGGGCGTCGATGCCCGCCTCGGCGAGATTCCCGGCGAATACTGTCCGGGTGAGCACAGCGTCAACGTGGCCGGTCGGATCAAGGCGATCGGCACCGCCCAGCGTGTGGTCTCCGGGGCGTGGCTGTTCTCGTCGTCCGTCGTCGTCGAGGATCCGGATCCGATCCGCGCCGTCCTCACCGATGTCGAAGCCGCCCTCGGAATCGATTGGGATCCGTCCACGGGCGGATCGATCAGCGAGATCCATCCCGAGGTGACGATCGATTCCGTCGCCGAGGCGTTCGCCGCCTACTATTCCGACGCGAATCCGCATACGCCCCTGTCCCCCACCGCCGAGGAGCTGGCCGAGGTGGCCGCCCACGCGGACAAACACCGACTCTGAGGACACACCATGACCGTCACCATTCGTGAAGCAGAGCCGACCGACCTGCCCGACATCCTGCGCCTCGTCCACGCACTGGCCGTCTACGAGAAGGAACCGGACGCGGTCGAGGCCACCGAGGCGGATTTCGCCGCGGTGATGTTCCCCGACGGGGGTCAAGCGAACACGTTCGGCCTCGTGGCCGAATCCGGCGGCGAAGTCATCGGCATTGCGATCTGGTTCCATTCGTTCTCCACCTGGACTGGCAGGAACGGCATCTGGCTCGAGGACCTCTTCGTCGCGCCCGAACATCGCGGTTCGGGAGCCGGGAAGGCGCTGCTCGGTCGGCTGGCGCAGATCTGCCAGGAGCGTGGACTGACTCGGCTCGAATGGTGCGTGCTCAAATGGAACACACCGTCGATCGGTTTCTACGAATCGCTGGGAGCGAAGCCGCAGGACGAGTGGGAGACCTATCGCCTCGACGGCCAGGCGCTCACCGACTTCGCGGAGTCATCGCGCGGCTGACCTCGTCCGTGAGGCTGCTGGAGTACGCGGCCGGTCCATGCAGACCGTGATTGTTGGGTCGATCCACGGTGGAATCGGTCGTGAAATCACCGTGGATCGACCCAACAATCACAGGTCACGGGGAGAAGAGACGACTTTCGCCCTCTGCCTGATGGCTTCAGACAGAGGGCGAAAGTGAACGCTGCGGGCTCGGCAGCCGTCGACTCAGGGGGTCTTCGGCTTGGCCGTGCTCGTCTTCTTCGCGGCGGTGGTCTTCGTCCCTGTCGATTTCGACGCTGTCGACTTGGCAGCCGTGGTCTTCTTCGCAGCGGTGGTCTTCGCCGCCGTCGACTTGGACGCCGTTGACTTCGACGCCGTGGTCTTCTTCGCCGTAGTCGTCTTGGCTGCCGTCGACTTCTTGGCAGGTGCCTTCTTCGCCGTCGACTTCTTCGCCGGCGCCTTCTTCTTCGCCGGTCCCTTCGCCCTCTTCTCGGCCAGCAGAGTCGCTGCTCTGTCGAGAGTCATCGACTCGACGGAGTCGTCTTTGCGCAGAGTCGCGTTGAACTCACCGTCGGTGACATAGGGCCCGAAGCGACCGTCCTTGACGACGACCGGCTTCTTCGAGATCGGATCCTCGCCGAGTTCTTTCAGCGAAGCCGCGGCACGACGGCCACCGCGCTGCTTGGGCTCGGAGTAGATCTTCAGCGCCTCTTCGAGGGTGATGTTGAAGATCTGCTCTTCGTCCGTCAGCGACCGAGAGTCCGTGCCCTTCTTCAGGTACGGTCCATAGCGGCCGTTCTGCGCGGTGATGTCCGTGCCCTCTTCGTCCTGACCGACCACACGCGGCAGGCTGAGCAGCTTGAGCGCGGTGTCCAGATCGATGGTGTCGAGGTTCATCGACTTGAACAGCGAACCGGTGCGCGGCTTGGGTTTCTTCGCTCCGCGCTTGGGCTTCTCCTCCGGCTCGGGAAGCACCTCGGAGACATAGGGGCCGAAGCGACCGTTCTTCGCCACGATGGTGTGCCCGGTCTCCGGGTCGACTCCGAGTTCGCGGTCTTCGCCGCCCTGAGTCTCGATGAGCTCGGCCGCCTTGGCGGCTGTGAGCTCATCGGGAGCGAGATCATCGGGGACGGAGACCCGCTTCGGATCTTCGCCCTCGACTCCGGACGGCACCTCGAGGTAGGGACCGTACCGGCCGACACGCAGGTTCACACCGTCGCTGATCGCCACGGTGTTGACCTCACGGGCGTCGATGTCACCGAGGTCGTCGACGATCGTCTTGAGGCCCTCGCGGTCCTGAGTCTGGTCACCGAAGTAGAACCCGGCCAACCAGTCATTGCGGTCCTCTTCGCCCATCGCGATCCGGTCGAGTTCGGATTCGAGATCGGCAGTGAACGCATAGTCGACGAGCCCGGTGAAGTGCTCCTCGAGCAGCCGCACGACAGAGAACGCCAACCAGCTGGGCACGAGAGCATTGCCGCGCGAGGTGACGTACCCGCGATCCTGGATCACCGAGATCGTCGCCGCGTAGGTCGAGGGTCGGCCGATGCCGAGCTCTTCGAGCTGCTTGACCAGGCTCGCCTCCGTGAAGCGCGGCGGCGGTGCGGTCGTGTGACCGTCGGCTTCGGCCTTGACCACCGACAGCGCCTGGCCCTCTTCGACCTGCGGCAGGCGGGATTCGCCGGACTTCGTGTCGTAGCGGGAAGCGTCCTGCCCCTCTTCGTAGGCGGCGAGGAAGCCGCGGAAGGTGATGACGGTGCCGCTGGCGCTGAATCCGGCCTCGTGGCCGTCTGCGAGCGCGGCACTGACCTTGATCGTCGCGGTCTTGCCCTTCGCATCGGCCATCTGGCTGGCCACGGTGCGCTTCCAGATGAGGTCGTAGAGACGGAACTCATCGCCGTTGAGCTGTTTGGACACCTGCGCCGGGGTGCGGAAGGAGTCACCGGCGGGACGGATCGCCTCGTGGGCCTCCTGCGCCGACTTCTGCTTGCTGGCGTACTGACGCGGTGACTGCGGCACGAACTCGGGACCGTAGAGCTCGGTCACCTGCTTCCGGGCTGCGGCGATGGCCTGGCCCGAGAGCGACGAGGAGTCGGTACGCATGTAGGTGATGTAGCCGTGCTCGTACAGCGACTGAGCGGTGCGCATGGCCTGGCGGGCGCTCATGCGCAGCTTGCGGCCGGCTTCCTGCTGCAGCGTCGAGGTCGTGAACGGGGCGGCAGGACGGCGGGAGTACGGCTTCGATTCCACCGCGGACACCGTCAGAGCGTTCTTCGCACTGCCGTTGAGTTCGGTGGCCAGAGCTTCCGCCCGGGCCTGGTCGACGACCGTCGCCGAGGTGTTCTTCAGCTGACCCTTGTCGTTGAAGTCACGTCCCGAGGCTACACGGGCCCCATCGAGGGTGGTGAGGTTCGCGGCGAACGGGTTTGTTCCGTCGGGCAGCCCGAGGTCGATGTCGAGGTCCCAGTAGTCGGCGGGCACGAAGGCCATGCGTTCGCGTTCGCGTTCGACGACGAGCCGGGTGGCCACAGACTGGACACGTCCGGCCGACAGGCCGGCTCGGATCTTGCGCCACAGCACGGGTGAGACCTCGTAGCCGTAGAGACGATCGAGGATTCGACGGGTCTCCTGTGCATCGACGAGCGAGGTGTCGATGTCGCGGGTGTTCTCCAGAGCGCGTTCGATCGCCTCAGGGGTGATCTCGTGGAAGACCATGCGTTTGACGGGGATCTTCGGTTTGAGCACCTCGAGCAGATGCCAGGCGATGGCCTCTCCCTCGCGGTCCTCATCCGTTGCGAGATAGAGTTCGTCGGCATCCTTGAGCAGGCGTTTGAGCTCGGTGACCTTCTTCTTCTTGCCCGGGTCGACCCGATAGTAGGGGTCGAAGCCGTTGTCGACGTCGACGGCGAACTTGCCGTAGGGCCCCTTCTTCATATCGGCGGGCAGTTCCGAGGGGGTGGGCAGGTCGCGGATGTGCCCGACCGACGCCTCGACGTCATAACCGTCGCCGAGGTATCCCACAATCGTTCGCGCCTTCGTCGGAGACTCGACGATGACGAGGCGACGGGGCTTCTTCTCGGTTGTGGTCACGCTTTCACATTCCTCTCACGGCATCTGCTGCTCGCTGCAACGGACGATCCGGCCCAATGTAACACTGTTGAATGGGCCTGATCGTCATCGGCTGGTTCGGCCCTGACCCTGCCCGGACTTCACCGGGACACGGCATCAACGGTTTACGATCCTATCCCCTTCCCCCGCCGTCCCGGGTCGCCGAACCCTCGGTCGAGTCGATGTCCGGCAGCAGCACACCCGCTGCAGACAGGGCTCTGACCTGGGCGATGAGCTGATCTTCGAGTGCCGTCGCATCGACGTCGAGCAGCTGCGCAAGCGCGCTGGCCGTCTGCCGCAGAGTCAGCGATCCATCGGCGACGGAGACGAATCCCGCCAGCGCCGTGTCGAGGTCGAACTCCTGCCCGAAGCCGATGCCCTGCTCCAGGGTGATCGAGCTCGGTTCCGATTCGCCGGGCACGAAATGGCGATGTTCGACAAGGTCCGGTGAGCGTGTGAACGCAGTCGCGGCGATCTCCTCGGGCCCGACCGACGCCAGCCAGGACCGGATCGCGACGATCGTGGTGAGGAATTCGGCGAGTCCGTGCGGATTGCTCGCCGGCGCCGAGGTGGTCCTCACCCGGGTCTTGAACGTCCCGGAGCCGATCGTTGGCACATCGTTATCGGCCCGTGTCATGAGCACGTACCCGAAGACGATCTCGTCCACAGCTCTCGTGGCGAAGTCGGCGAGCCAGGCGGCGACCGCGGTGTTCCATGCGGCGCTGGCGCGCGGGATCCCGCCGTCGCGGATCCAGGTCTCGGCGTAGGCGATGGGGTCGAGGGCTTCGCGTTCGATGACGAGAACCGAGGTGTCGTCTTCGCTGACCCAGGTCTCCGGTCCGTCCGCATTCGCCGAGGTGGTCTCCCAGTTGCCGAGGCAGACGCTGCGTCCGCCCGGGCTCAGTGCCGCAGGGATCTGGGAGAACAGCGTGCGCACGAGCGCGTCTCCGGTCATTCCGCCGTCCCGGTATTCGAAGGTCGTGTCCGTGCTGCGTGGGGTGATGACGAACGGCGGGTTCGACACGAGCAGGTCCACGGGTTCGTCGACCGGTTCGAGCAGAGATCCGTGCCGGAATTCGATGGTGTCGACACCGTTGAGCTCAGCCGAAAGCGCTGCCAGGTGCAGGGCGCGGTGAGAGGTGTCGGTGGCGATGACCCGTGTGCTGTGGCGAGCCAGCAGCAGGGCTTGGATGCCGCAGCCGGTGCCGATGTCTGCGGCCAGTTCGACCCGGTCACGTGGAGTGATGGACACGAGCGTGCGTCCGGCCCCGCCGAGTCCGAGGACGAACTCCCCGTCGAGAGCCTCCGGAGTGGTCAGGGTGCCGTGATCGGCGACGAGATAGAGGTTCTCATCCCCTGTGCGGAAACCGCGTGGAACTCCCACCGGAAGGTCATAGGGAGTGAGGGCGAACGGTGCGCTGACTTCATCATCAGTGATCTCGATCAGCCCCGCCTCGGCGGCGGTGTCGACATCCTCACCCAACACGGCGCGGACCGCTGAGAGATCGACTCTGCGGTGGAAGTGGAACAGCAGGGCCAGATTCGCCAGGCCACGGTCGAATTCGGTGGCCGAGTCATCGACGAGCACCTGAGTGCAGCGGTGAATGGCCGGAGCGGCGTTGTTGCGAACGAGAGCCTCCGAGGTCGCGGCACCCCAGAGTTGCCGCAGCCGCGGCTCGGTGTATCCGGCACGGTAGAGGGTCTCGCTCAGGCGGGTCAACGGAAGATCAGTCACAGAAGAATCCTAACGACTGCGCCATAATTGACCCATGGCCTCCTCCGCTCTCCTCGATATCGTCACCGCTTTCGGTGCCCGGGATGAGCGCATCGTCCACGTCCGCGACATTCCGCAGCGTTTCGAGCACGATGCCGACTGGCCCGACTGGATCGACGAGGAACTCAAACACGCCTGCCATGCCATCGGCGTCGATGCCCTCTGGCATCACCAGCTCGAAGCCGCGAACACGGCTCGCAGCGGATCCGACATCGTCATCGCCACCCCGACCGCCTCGGGGAAGTCCTTGGGGTTCTGGCTGCCGGTGATCGAATCCATCCAAGCCACCCGAGACAAGCTGCGCACCGCCTCGGCGCTCTACATCGCCCCGACAAAAGCGCTCGCGGCCGATCAGCTGACCAAACTCGAACGGTTCATCATCCGAGGCATGCGGCCCGCCGCCTACGACGGGGACACCTCCCAGGCGTCGAAGGACTGGGCGCGACGGCATGCGAACATCATCTTCACCAACCCGGACATGCTCCACCGCGGCATCCTGCCCCAGCACGAACGCTTCGCGCGGATGTTCAAGAATCTGCGGTTCATCGTCATCGACGAAGCCCACCGGTACCGCGGCGTGTTCGGGTCCCATGTCGGCCTCATCCTCCGCCGGCTGCTGCGCATCGCCGCCCACTACGGAGCATCGCCCGTCGTCATCGGGGCTTCGGCGACGATGGCCCAGCCGGATGCGGCGTTCGCCAAGCTCACCGGGCGGCCCGCGCACGCCGTGACCGAGGATTCCTCCCCACGGGCCTCAGGCTCCTTCGCACTGTGGGAGCCGCCCGTCTCACCGGGCGGGGACAGACGCAGCGGACTCGTCGAAGCCGCCGACGTCATCACCGATGCGATGTGCGCAGGCTTCCGATCACTCACCTTCATCGCCTCCCGCCGCGGCACCGAGGCACTCGCCCAGACCGTGCGCGATCAGGTCGGCGAGGTCGATGAGTCGCTGACCGGAAAGATCGCCGCCTACCGCGGAGGGTATCTGGCTGAGGAACGCCGGATGCTCGAGACCGCTCTGCGTTCGGGGAAGCTGCTGGCAGTGGCGTCGACGAATGCCCTGGAGCTCGGCATCGACATCTCCGGGCTCGACCTCGTCATCATCTCCGGCTGGCCCGGCACTCTGGCCTCCCTGTGGCAGCAGGCCGGTCGTGCCGGCCGGGCCGGACAGCGGTGGATGGCCGTGTTCATCGCTCGTGACGATCCGCTCGACACCTATGTCGTCCACCACCCCGAAGTCATCTTCGACTCCCCCGTCGACGCCGGGGTCATCCATCCGGGCAACCCACATGTGCTCTCCGGACATCTGTGTGCAGCCGCCGCCGAGGTGCCGCTGAAGGAGGGCGATCTCGTGCACTTCCCGGACAACTCGGCCGAAGTCATCGACGACCTCGTCGAGCAGAAGCTGCTGCGGGCTCGTCCGACCGGATGGTTCTGGGCCAAGGACCAGCCGGCGACCGACCTGTCCGATATCCGTGGATCCGGCGATGGTCAGTTCCGTCTCGTGGAGGCGAGCACGGGCACCCTGTTGGGCACGGTTGATGAGTCCGGGGCGCACACGGGAGCCCACCCGGGTGCGGTGTACACGCATCAGGGGATCGATTTCATCGTGCTCGATCTCGACCTCGAGGACCACATCGTCGCGGTCGAACGAGCCGAGGTCGACTACACGACGCAGCCGCGTTCGCAGACGGAGATCGAGATCGTCGACACCGATGCGCAGCGGGTTCTGCCGTCGGGGATCGCGGTGTGCAGCGGCACCGTCGACGTCAAGGACCAGGTCGTGGCCTACCGGATGCGGGCGAAGCGGGGCGGGGCGATCATCGCCGAACACGAACTCGACCTGCCCGAGCGCACCCTGCGCACGAAGGCCGTGTGGTGGACGGTTCCGCAGACAGCGCTGGACGAGGCCGAAGTCGCAGCCGGGGATCTGCCCGGTGCCGTTCATGCCGCCGAGCATGCCTCCATCGGGCTGCTGCCGCTCTTCGCCGGCTGCGACCGGTGGGATATCGGCGGGGTCTCGACGGCTCTGCACGCGGATACCGGCATGGCCACGGTGTTCGTCTACGACGGGCTGGCCGGCGGTGCGGGTTTCGCCGAACGCGGGTCCGAGGTCTTCGAGGACTGGCTGGCTGCGACCAGGGATGCCATCGCCGCGTGTGAGTGCATCGACGGATGTCCCTCATGCGTGCAGTCGCCGAAGTGCGGAAACGGCAACGAACCCTTGGAGAAGGACGCCGCTCTGCGTCTGCTGCGCATCGTCCTGCGCTGAGGATCCGCGGTGAGCCGCAGGGCGGCGGCGCTGCTTCGGTCGTCCTCAGCCACCGTCGACCGGGTCCTATCTTCCTGCGACGGCTTTCTCCCTGACCTTCGGCAGCGGGCCCGGGATGTCGACTTCGACAGCGACATACGCCGACTGCTCACTCAGCGACGCCACACAGTCGCTCAACGACCCGCCGTTGCGTTCGGCCACCTCCTTCGCGATCTCGCACGGTTCGCCGGTCGCCAGTCCGCGCACTGCGTCTGCAGCGGCCAGCGCCGCCAGGTCCGCGGCGTTCTGTGCCTGGCTGTAGGCGGCGAACGCCTGGGAGAGGCTGCCGACGGCAGTGACAAGGACGAGCACGATCGAGCAGAGTCCGACGACGATGTTCATCATGACGGCCCGCTCCGATCTCCTTCGTATCGGGCGGTGGCGTTCGCATCGACCGTGTCGAGGAAGAAGATCGCGGCAGGCAGGCGAATCGTGACCGTGACGACCGAATAGCCTCCATCGGCGCGCACGGCGACATTCGCCGAGCTGCCGGCGTGCTTCTTCGCTTCGGCGATGACAGCCGCCTGGGGTTCGCCCCGGGCGATCTCACGGGCCGCCGAGCGTGCCGCGTCGAAGGCGCGCAGCTGGGAGAATCCGATCGCGGCAGCTCCCGTGAGCACAACGAGCAGGAGCACGACGGCGGGGAGGACGACAGCGAATTCCGCCGTTGCCGTTCCCTCATCGCGCTCGTGGTCCCGGTGTCGCTGACGGGAGCGTCCGCGTGCCATCTCGGCTCAGGCTCCCAGCCCGAGTGCCGAGGAGATGACCCCGGTGACGAGTTCCTTGATCGGTTCGGACTTGAGGATCACGACGAGCAGCGCCGCGAATCCGCAGGCGGCCAATGTGGTGATGGCGTACTCGGCGGTGGTCGCTCCGGTGTCGGCCTCCCAGAACTGATCGATGCTCTCATCGCCATCGACCGATTCGATCCGGTCGACGGGCGGCCCGTCGGTTTCCGGGGGCGGGGATGTGGTGCTCATGCTCTCCTCCTTGGCAGCAGACCCGTTCGCACTCTGCGAGCGGAACTTCAGCCTGGGAGCCAGAAGGCAGCGATGTCGAGGGTCGAAATCGTCCCTGTGGAAACCGTGCCGCCGTCCACAGGGAGATCATGGACGAGTGGCCGGGCCGTCCACAGTCATCGGCGCCGAAGTGGCGTGATGACCAGCAGGTCCGCACCGGGACCGGTGCCGGGTCGATGCACGGGTGGTTCAGGTGTTTCCGGCCCAGTCGTCTCTGAGGATGGCCATGATCACTTCGTCATGACGGCGACCGTTGAAGAACACAGCCTCGCGACGACGCCCCTCCTCGACGAACCCGGCCTTCGCATAGGAGGCGATGCCGCGGGTGTTGAACGCCCAGGTCTGCAGCTCGATGCGGTTGAGTCCCAGCTGCAGGAAACCGTAGCTGACAGCCAATCGCACAGCGTCCGAACCGTAGCCGCGACCGTGGAATTCGGGGCCGAGGACGATGGCGAGTGTCGCGGACTGGTTGATCGGGTTGCGACCGTAGAGGGTGACGTGCCCGACGAACTCCTCGGTCTCCGTCAGTTCGATGCTGAAGCCGACCGCCTCGCTCGAGGTGTTCGCGCTCCACTGAGAGAACTGCTCGGAGACTCCGCCTTCGGGTCGTGGGAGAACCGTGTGGTTCTGCAACACGACGATCGAGGGGTCGAACCACCATTGTTCGAGGTAGGGAAGATCGTCCTCTCGCAGAGGTCGCAGTCGCACGGAGCGACCGACGAAGAGATTTTCGGCGTATTCTTCCGCCTGTTCGACATTGGACAGCTGGTTGAAAGGTGTGACCGGTGCCATTCGTCGACCCTATCGGTCGACCCGGAAAGCCACCAACTCACCACCCCGGCTGCGACCGAGGATCCGACCGTTCAGAAGAACACGGTCGTGATGTCGGAGAGGAGGGAGATGACGACGGGGACGACGGACAGCAGCAGGAATGCCGGCAGGATGCACACACCCAACGGCAGCACGAGCTGCACGCCCAGCGCCGCAGCGGCTTCCTGCCGGCGACGGCGTGACGAAGCCCGCAGCTCCTTGGCCACGGATTCGATGAGCGGTGCCGGCCCGACGCCCGAGTGTTCGGAGAATTCGAAGACCTCGAGCACCGGCAGCAGCCGGTCGTCGTCAGCGAGTTTGCGGCCGCCGATCGTCATCGCCCGCCCGATCCGCCGCAGACCCGACCGGTCGCCGGTCGCTTCGGCCGTGAGCGTCAGTGCCACGGGAATCGGCAGGCCCGAGGTCAGGCAGATCGCGACCAGATCGAGGTCGAAGGCCAGCTGGTCATCGGCGACGGCACGAGCAGTCCCCGCACGGGAGTGCCCGGGCCCCGGTTCGGTGGGGGCCGCCTCGGTGATGGTGGGATCCTGTTCCTTTCCCGGCTCGCCGAGGAGGCTGCGCAGGCGGCGGTCGGTCGAGCCCGCCCACAGCAGCACTGCCAGGGCGATGAAGACTCCGGCGAGCACGGGCAGCATGATCATCACTTCTGGGCTCGCCGCATCATCGTCCGCATCCACCACCGGCCGAGGACATACAGGGCCAGACCGGCGCCGATGCTCAGCTGTCCCGGCAGCCCGGTGATGAGTTCGAGGGGTCTGACCCCGATGAGCAGGCCCAGGCCGATGCCGATGAGCGGCAGCCAGCTGAGCACCCGCACCGTCGACTTCGGTCCGGCCATGGCGATCCGGCGTTCGCGTTCGGCGTCGAGAGCGTCGCGTTGGGCGGCGGCGTAGCGCAGGATCATCTCGGCTGCGGGTGCTCCGGAGCGTTCGGACACCGTCCACACCGCCGCCATGCCGGAGAGCACCTCGGCGGCGGGGCCGGGAAGGTCGGTGCTGTGGGCGGCGATGGCACGGCCCGGTTCCTCCCCGAGGCCGATCGCCCGCGCAATCGGTGCCAAGGCATCGTTCTGCCGGCTCAATGTCACGATCACCGCCTGTGGAGTCATTCCCACCTTGAGCAGGTGGGCGCAGTTCTCCACGGCCGCGATCGCCCACAATCGATCGGTCTGCGCATCCGGTGCCCGGCCGCCTCGGCGAAGGATTCCGGTCGCTGTCGGTCGCGGTTCGGTCTCGGCGGCGGGGTGGAGCAGTTCACGCAGCCGCGCACCCGCGTCCAAGGGCGCGGCCAGGACGATGCCCAGGGCCACGAGGACGGCGGTGAGGATGATCATCCCGCGGACTTCTGTTCGAGCACGGCTTCGAGCCGGGCCAAGGCGCGCCGGTTGGCCGTCCCCGACGATGACGGCGACGGTCGGCCCCACACGGGTTCCATCACCACGCCGGTGCTTCCGGTGCGGGTCGGGATCGCGAGTTCCGTGACACCGCGGTGGGAACCGGTCCGGCGCAGGTGGATGACGAGGTCGATGGCCGTGGAGAACTGGGAGAACACCGCCTCCGGCGTCATCTTCGCCAGGGCGCCGAGTGCGGCGACTCGGCTGGGCACAGCATCGGCGGTGTTCGCGTGGATCGTCGCGCACCCGCCTTCGTGTCCGGTGTTGAGTGCGGTGAGCATGTCTCGCACCTCCGCCCCGCGACACTCGCCGACGACGAGGCGGTCGGGTCGCATCCGCAGGGCGTTGCGCACAAGATCGGCCATGGTCACCTCGCCACCGCCTTCGACATTGGCCTGCCGGGCGGCGAGCGCAACGACATGCGGGTGGGTGACGATGAGCTCCCGGGAGTCCTCGACGATGACGATGCGCTGGACGTCTTCGACGAGGGAGAGCAGAGCGCCGAGGAGGACCGTCTTCCCCGTGCCCGTTCCGCCCGAGATGAGGATGTTCGCCCGTGCTGTGACCGCCTCGGTGAGCAGGGGGCTGACCTCGTCGGGGACGAATCCCTCTGCGCACAGCTGAGAAAAGGGGAACCCGGAGCGTTTGGGCACGCGGAAGGAGATCGTCGTGGTCTCGCCGGAGATGGGCGGAACGATCGCGTTCATCCGCACCCCGTCGGGCAGGCGGACGTCGACATAGGGGCTGGAGTCATCGAGGCGGCGTCCGCCGAGTGCCGCCAGACGCACCGCCAGGGATCGCACTTCGTCTTCGGACCCCAATGACAGGTCGAGCAGGCGGGGCCCGTCACCGGTGTCGGAGAAGATCTCCCGCGGTCCGTTGACGAAGACGTCGGTGGTGCCGGGCACCTCGAGCACGGCCTGCAGGGGCCCGGCACCGGACAGTTGGGCCGAAAGCCGAGTGACGAGTTCGAGCAGAGCGGCAGAACCGAGCACCCGTCCGGTGCGTTGGACCGCCTCGGCGACGGCGGCCGTGGTCACCGGTCCGGGCTTGTCGAGCAGGGTCTTGCGGACGTCGGCGACGAGGGAGGCATCGAGCCATTCGCTCATTCCACCCACTCCCCCAGCAGACGGTCGACGAGGCGGCCGAGGTGGGCGCCGCCGGGGATGCCCTCCCCGCGGTCGACGGCGGCTGAGAGTCCTCGGTCGTCACGGATGCTTCCGGCCAGGTTCAGTCCGATCGAGTCGGCGAGGAGGTCGGCATCGAGGCCGCCGGCCCCGGTCTCACGGACGACGAGGCGGACATCGGGGTGGGCGTGGGACAGCCGTTTCGCCACCTGGGAGGAGGCGACGGCGGAGCGGACTCGCGCCGGGGAGACGAGGAGGACATGGTGGCAGCGGCGGGTCCACTGCGGTGGGGCGTGGCGGGGCAGGTCGACGATGACGAGGTCGAAGGCCTGACCGGCAGCGGCGAGGAAGTCGTCGAAGACGTCCGGGTCGAGGTCGACGGTGTCGTCACGTCCCCAGGACAGCAGCGCGAGGCCTTCGTGGCGGGGCAGAGCGTCGGCCAGCGTCGACGGACGCAGCTGTCCGCGGGAGGCGCTGAGGTCGGTCCAGCGGGGCCCGGGCACCTGTTCGGCACCGAGGACGAGGTCGAGTCCGCCGCCGAGCGGGTCGGCATCGACGAGGACGGTGCTGACATCGGTCCCGGCTCTTCTGGCCAGGGCGCAGGCGAGCACGGAGGCACCGGCTCCCCCGCAGCCGGCGACGACGCCGACCGTGGTGCCTGGGACGTTGGGAGGCTCGATGGCCGCGATCATCCGCCCGCTCAGCCATTCTGCTGCCGCGGGCAGAACCGCCAGCTGGTCCACACCGAGGTGGGCCGCCTTCGCCCAGGTCGAACCGGGCTCGTCACCGTCGAGGACGACGAGGATTTTGTCGGCGCGGTCGGTGGCAGGAGCTTCTCGCACGTCTTCGCCGAGGAGGATCAGTGACGCTGACTGCCAGCCTCCGGAGTCGGGTGGCAGAACGGTGAGGGCGATGCCGATGCTTTCGGCGACGCGGGCGCATTCTTCGGTGATCGCGCCGAGGTCGGTGATGAGGGCTACCTGCATGGCGTGAAGCCTGCCCGCAGCACGCGGGCACCGACCAGGCTGCAAGAACCTCCTGTGGATGGGATGGCGAAAGGGCGCCTCCTGTGAGTTCGAGTCACAGGAGGCGCCCCTGTCGGTGCCGCTGGGCTCATCGCCCAGGTCAGCCGTGCTGCGCCAAGCAGCCGGTCACGCGTGGCCGGGCCCGGGGGCGCCGGCCGGTCCGTGTTTCATCCACAGCACCGGTGTGTGAGTGGATGCGCACCGGTTCAGCCGCGCTGGATTCCCTCGATGTTGCGCAGGATTCCTTCGCTGCCGTCGGTGTCGCGGACCTTGAACCAGGAACCGTTGTCCTCGAGGCTGAGATACCAGTCGCCCGGGTAGATCGTGAACACGGGCAGCCCGGTCGTCGGATCCACGGCTTCACGCGGCTCGGGAACGGCGAACCAGAACGCCTGGACGATGGTGCGGCCGCCGTCCTGCTCGTTGCCCTGGTCGTTGCCCTGGCCCGCGTGGGTGCTGCCCTGGCCGGCATCGGCCGGAACCGGCTCATTGTCGATGGCGGTCTGAGCCACGGTGTCGTCGTCCGTGCGGTCCGATCCCGAGTTCGCCGGGTTCTCGGCCTCGGGACGGTTCCGGTAGCTGGCGACGGGCACGTACTGCGTCGGCTCTTCGCTTTCGGGAGCCTCGGTGCGCTCCGAACGGGTGGCAGTCCCGTCGGCCGCAGGGACGACGTCCTCACCGGCTGGGGTGTTCACGACAGTCGCCTCGGAGACCCCGATGCTGGCATTGTCCTCGGCGTCGTCCGACGCAGAGGCCGCGGCCGGCTGTGAAGCCGACTCCCGCTGTGATGTCGGAGACGGCTGCTCGGTCGACTCCTGCGGGGAGTCCGACTGCTCTGCGGAGTCCGACTGCGGTGCGGAGTCTGACGAAGACTCGGAGGCGGAATCGGACGAGGAGTCCGTCACGGGCTTCGCTCCGGTGTCTCCTCCGTCGATGGCCGCGTCTTCGGCAGTTCCAACGTTCGTGTCCGAGGTCTTGGCGTTGACCTTCGATACGAGGTCGCTGCTCTCCGCCGGCGAGACGACCGTCGGTGCCTCGTCCTCCGACACTGGGGCGGGGTCCGCGGTCGCAGTGGGTTCGGCGGAGCCCTGAACCTCGTTCGTCTCAGCAGCGTCTGAGTCCGGTGCGGCGTGGCGGCCGCGGCGACGCTCGGAGTCCGAGTGCGCTGCGGCGACCCCGGCCGCCGCAGCGCCGGCACCGATCACACCGGCGCCGGCAGCCGCTGCCCCGGCGCCTGAATGCGTCTCGTCATCGGATTCTGTCGGCTGGTCAGCACGGGCCTCGCTCTGATCGTGGCCGGCGCCGACGCCGAAGGTCTGAGTCGGCTCGCTCTGTGAGTGCTGCGGAGCGTGCGAATCTCGACGGCCGAGGTAGGTCTGTCCGTCGCCGGTGCTGTGGACCGGTCCGTCAGCGTTCGAATGCTCCGGAGAGGCCGCGAAGGCATTGCCCGAACGCTCAGCGTCCTGCTGCTGCGGCGGCGCATAGGGGTTGGGCTGCTGCGCCTCGTCGGGCTGCCCGAACCGCGGCTGGTCCGGCTGCCCGAACTGCTGCTGGTCCGGCTGCTGGCCGGGCTGCCCGGAAGCGGCGAACTGGTTCTGACCGAACTGGTCGCCCCCGGTCTGATGCGGCTGACCGGCCTGACCCGGCTGACCGGGTGCACCGAATGCGGCTGCTCCGGGGTGGCCCGGTCCCGGCTGACCCTGTCCGGGCTGACCCGATCCCGGCTGACCTGCCCCGGCAGGAGCCGAACCGTAAGGAGCGAACCCGGGGCCGCCGGCGTTGCCGCCGGGAACATTGGCCACCGGCGCCGGATGCGGCGTGTGCTTGGAGACGGGACGTGCCTTCGGATGGGTTTCGATGGCTTCGCGAACGGCGAATTCCTGAGCGAAGAAGGGGATCATCGTGAAGACGCCGGCGAAGAAGGCGATCAGCGCGGCGAAGAACGTCAAGTAGGCGCCGACGTGCCACAACATGACCGAAGTGATCAGATCGACGAACGCGAAGGCGAACGCAACAGCCGATACCGCCGAGATGAATTGATCGAGGCTGAGCGAACCCACCCGCATCCGACCGTTGCCGAGCTTATTGACGAGTACGGCCGCGACGATCAGCAGGATCGCCAGCACCTCGAAGACGAGCGGGCCGATTGTGGTGATATGCCAGTGCCACAGGGTGTGAGAGTACCCGAAATAGAAATCGCTGCGATTGGGCACGAACAGTGCGATGAACGCGAGCAGACCGGCGAACAGGAGGAAGAGGTCCCGCAGAGTCAGCGGACCGATGAGACCCGGGCCGGTCTTCTGCTTGGGTGCAGGAGCCTGACCGAACTGTCCGGGCGCGGAACCATAGGGTCCAGGACCCGAACCATAGGGACCGGGTGCCGAGCCGTATGGGCCAGGGCCCGAACCGTATTGTGCCGGTGCCGGCGCCGGGGCCGAACCATAGGGTCCCGGTGCCGCGGCGTTCTGGCCGGGTGCGGAACCATAGGGGCCGGGGGCGGAACCGTAGGGCCCGGGTGCGGAGCCGTAGGCCTGACCTGGTCCGGAGGCGACCGGCCCTGGACCTGATCCGTAGACGGGCGGCTGGCCGCCGGCCTGCGGTGCGTTCTGGCCTGGGTACTGCGGGGGCTGATCCTGCCACGGATGCGGCCCGGACCCGGTTGGATGCTGCGGCGAACTCATCGCTCACTCCACTCGATCTTGGGGAAAAGGAACAGTGTTGCGGTGCCTGCACGGGACGAATCCCGACAGACTCTGCCCCCATCCTTGCAGAACACAGGGTGCCTGCGCACTCATCTGCGCATACTGAACTGCACTCGGATCCGTCCTCGTCCCCTCGCCGAGGCGGCCCACCGTCCTCGTCGACCACACCGGCTTGCCTGTGACCTATACCACGCAATTGTCGTCATGGCTACCCCCGATTCCACCGTTCATCGGCCGAAACTGCCCGTCTTCGTCCCCGTCTGCGGGTATACAGTGCAACTAGAATTTCGATCCACCAAAGATGTCGGAGGGAAGAATGACCGAAACCACTGCCGAGCAGACCGAGACCTTTGCACCGCCTGAGCAGTTCGCGGCCAGTGCCAATGTCAAGGCCGACGAGTACGAACGTGCCGATGCCGACTACTTGAGCTTCTGGGCCGAACAGTCTCGTGAGCTCGTCGACTGGAACGCCGACTTCGGTGAGGTCCTCGACTGGACGAACCCGCCGTTCGCGAAATGGTTCGTCGGTGGCAAGCTCAACGTCGCCTACAACTGCCTCGACCGTCACGTCAACGCCGGCAACGGCGACCGTGTGGCCATCAACTTCGAAGGCGAACCGGGCGACTCCCGCTCCTACACCTACGCCGAACTCCTCGCCGAGGTGTCGAAGACGGCGAACACACTCACGGACCTGGGTGTGAAAGCGGGAGACCGGGTGGCCATCTACCTGCCGATGATCCCCGAAGCGATGATCTCGATGCTCGCCTGCGCCCGCCTCGGCGCGGCCCATTCGGTCGTCTTCGGCGGATTCTCCGCCGACGCTCTGCGCTCGCGCATCATCGACGCAGAGGCCCGCGTGGTCATCACCGCCGACGGCAGCTACCGCCGCGCCAAACCCACCAGCCTCAAGCCCGCCGTCGATGAGGCCCTGTCCGCCGGCGACACCCCTGTCGAGCATGTCCTCGTCGTCCAGCGCACCGGTCAGGACGTCGACATGGTCGACGGCCGGGACCAGTGGTGGCATGACACCGTCGGTCAGGCCAGCGACCAGCACGAATGCGAATTCTTCGACTCGGAGAACCCGCTGTTCATCCTCTACACCTCCGGCACGACCGGTCGGCCGAAGGGCATTCTCCACACCTCGGGCGGCTACCTCACCCAGGTGCTGTACTCGATGAAGGCCGTCTTCGATATCAAACCCGAGACCGATGTCTTCTGGTGCACCGCCGACGTCGGCTGGGTCACCGGGCACTCCTATGTCACCTACGGCCCACTGGCCGCGGGTGCCACCCAGATCGTCTACGAAGGCACCCCCGACACCCCGCATCAGGGCCGTTGGTGGGAGATCATCGAGAAGTACAAGGCCACGATCCTCTACGCCGCACCGACGGCTATCCGCACCTTCATGAAGTGGGGAGAGGACATCCCGGCGAAGTACGACCTGTCCAGCCTCCGCCTGCTCGGCAGCGTGGGCGAACCGATCAACCCCGAAGCCTGGCGCTGGTACCACCGTGTCATCGGTGCCGAGCGCTGCCCGATCGTCGACACCTGGTGGCAGACGGAGACCGGCGCACACATGATCGCTCCCCTGCCCGGAGTGCTCTCGACCAAGCCCGGCTCCTCCCAGCGCCCGATCCCTGGAATCTCCGTCGACGTCGTCGACGATTCGGGTGAGAACCCGGCCGGCCCCGAGGGCGGTCTCCTCGTCATCCGTCAGCCGTGGCCGGCGATGCTGCGCGGCATCTGGAAAGACCCGGAGCGCTTCAAGGAGACCTACTGGTCACGGTTCGAGGACACCTATTTCGCCGGGGACGGCGCCCGCCGCGACAAGGACGGCGACATCTGGTTCCTCGGCCGCGTCGACGATGTCATGAACGTCTCCGGGCACCGCTTGTCGACCGCGGAGATCGAATCCTCGCTCGTCGCTCATTCCAAGGTCGCCGAGGCGGCTGTCGTCGGCGCTGCGGACGACACCTCCGGTCAGGCCGTCGTCGCCTTCGTCATCGTCTCCAACGGCGTCGAGGATTCCGCTGAGACGGCCGAGGAGCTGCGCCAGCATGTGGGTAAGGACATCGGCCCGATTGCGAAGCCGAAGAAGGTCCACATCGTCACCGACCTGCCGAAGACCCGGTCGGGAAAGATCATGCGCCGTCTGCTCAAGGACGTCGCAGAGAACCGGGAGGTCGGCAACACGATGACGCTCGCCGATGCCTCGGTGATGGATGGCATCGAGAAGTCGGTGGCGAACTCCTGAGACATTCAGGGCAGACCCGCCGGTGACAGCGGACGTTCTCGAGGAACGTTCCGGCCTGGATCCGGCGGGTTTTCCTCGGATTCTCGCCGATTCGCCTTTGGCCGCAGGGCGCCTTCAGACTACTCTTAAGTTAGATTGTCCTCGTTCTCGATATAGGAGCTCCCCATGGCCGAACGGTCGATCAGCGAACTGATCAAAGGCATCAGCGACGACTCCAAAGCAGTCGCCGAGGAAGAGATCGCTCTGGCCAAGGCCGAAGCCACTGCCGGGGCGAAGAACCTGGGCATCGGCGCCGGCCTGGCCATCGTCGCCCTGTTCTTCCTCTTCCTGTCCTCCTTCATGGTGATCTTCGCCGGTGCGGCTGCGTTCCATGAGGGACTCGGCTGGCCGTGGTGGGGAAGCTTCCTCATCGTCTTCGGCATCCTCGCCGTTCTCGCGATCGTCCTCGTCCTCGTCGCCCTCCCTCTGCTGAAGAAGGGCAATCCGGTGCCGGGCACCGCGATCGGCTCGGCCAAATCGCTCATCGCTTCGGTCAAGCGCGCACTGAAGAACCCCTCGGGCCCCCGGTACTGACACCACTCCATCACTGAAACACTGAGGCGGCGCTGGACTTGAAGTCCAGCGCCGTCTCTGTCTCTGTTTCAGAAATCGATGCCGATGGGCGCTTGCTTGTCCCAGTCCCCGGCCCAGCCGAGGTGGTCAAGCGCGAAATCGAGGATGCCGGCAGTGAAGCCCCACACCTTGAGCACACCGACATCGAAGGCCGGAGTCGAGATCTTGAGGTCGGGACGGGTGAAAGTGCCGCGGTTGGCAGGAGCGACGAGATCAGCGATGGACACACGGTAGACGGAATAGGATTCGCGTTCGTCCATCACCTGCACCGCACCCGGCCGCCGCCAGTAGCCGATGACCGGGGTGACCTCGAACTTCGAGACGGGAATGTAGAGGGGGTCCATCTGTCCGAGGACCTCCACGGTGGTCGGGGCGATCCCTGCTTCCTCCTCAGCCTCACGCAGGGCGGCCGCGGCCATGGAATCGTCCTCCGGGTCACGTCCACCTCCCGGGAAGGCCACCTGCCCCGGATGATGGCGCAGGGTCGCGGCCCGCTGCAGGAGCACGATGTCGACATCATCGACCCCGAATTCGGCCAGGCGCGCGGTCTCGGCCTCACCCGCCTCGGTGCGGGGTGCTCCCCCGCGGCCGAAGAGCATAAGCACGGCGGCATCTCTGACCTGGCCCGCCTGCGAGCTCTTCTGCCTGCGCAGCCACAGAGGGGAACCGTGGGAGGTCGCGAGATCTTCGAGCTGACCGCGCAGCGCCCCGTCGGCGATGGTCGCGGACTCCGGCGGCAGGTCCGGGATGCCGGTGCTCACTGGTCGTCCTCGGAAGCGTCGGCAGTGGTCCGGGCTGTCGTTGCCGGGGCGGTCGCCTCGGCGACGGTGGCTTCCGGGGCCATTTCGAATCTGAGCATGGCGCGGGCCTTGTCGGGGTCGAGTTCGCCGATTCCGAAGGAAGGACACAGGGCCGCCAGCGGACAGGCCCCGCAGGCGGGCTTGCGGGAGTGGCAGATGCGGCGGCCGTGGAAGATCACCCGGTGGGACAGAAGGGTGAGGTCCTTCTTCGGGAACAGGGCGGCGATCTCATGTTCGGCCTTGACCGGGTCGGTCTCCTCGGTCCATCCGAAGCGGCGGGCGAGCCGACCCATGTGGGTGTCGACGGTCAGGCCGGGGGTGTCGAAGGCGTTGCCGAGGACGACGTTCGCGGTCTTGCGGCCGACCCCGGCGAGTTCGACGAGCTTGCTGAGCTTGTTCGGCACCACCCCGTCGTATTCGTCGACGAGTTCGTTCGCGAGTCTGACGATGTTGCGGGCCTTGGCGCGATAGAAGCCGGTGGAGCGGATGTGCTCCTCGACCTCGATGAGATTCGCGACGGCCAGCGAATGGGCGTCGGGGAAGGCGGCGAACAGACCCGGGGTGACCGCGTTGACGCGGATGTCGGTGGTCTGCGCGGACAGGACGGTGGCGATGAGCAGCTGGAACGGGGTCTCGAAGTCGAGTTCGCATTGTGCGTTCGGATACACCTCGGCGAGGATCCGATGGATCTTCCGGGCTCGGCGGGTCCGCCCCAGCGGGGTCTCCTTCGCGAACTTCCGCGCGCTCTTCTCTGCCACCGTCAACACGGCTCACCATCCTAATCCGTACCCAGGAATTCCGCAGTTGCCCCGCTCACATCCGTGGCTCGGGCCGACCGGGCGAATCGGGTGGGGCGGGCGGACGGGTTGTGGGAATGGCTTCAGCGTCTCAGGCGTTGGAGGCCGGTGGGACGGGTTTTCATTTTGGTGGGCCCTACTCCCGCGTCTTTGCTGGTATCGATGCAGATGACCAGGTAGATTTGTGTGTGATTATCACGACAAGGAGGAACCAGTGGATATTGAAGTGGTGCGGGGCGCGACGCTCTTCGCAGGTCTGGACGATGAAGCCACCAGTGCATTGATGAAGTTCATGAACCCGCGGAGTCTCCGTCGGGGCACCGTGCTCTTCCATGAGGGCGATGCCGGTGACGAGCTCTACATCGTCTCCTCGGGCAAGCTCAAGATCGGCCGTGAATCCTCCGATGGCCGTGAGAATCTGCTGTCCGTGGTCGGCCCCGGCGAACTCATCGGCGAGCTCAGCCTCTTCGATCCGGGCCCACGGTCCACTTCCGTCACCGCTGTCTCCCAGTCGGAGCTGCTCAGCCTCAAGCACGAGGACCTGACCACCTGGCTCAACGAGCGTCCGCAGGCCGCGATGAACCTGCTCAAGGCTTTGGCTCAGCGTCTGCGTCGGACGAATGAGACCGTCGGCGACCTCGTGTTCTCCGATGTGCCCGGTCGTGTCGCCAAGGCGCTGCTCGACCTCGCCGCCCGCTTCTCGAAGCCGGCTCCCGACGGTGTGCTCGTCGCCCACGACCTCACCCAGGAGGAGCTCGCACAGCTCGTCGGTGCCTCTCGTGAGACCGTCAACAAGGCCCTGGCCGACTTCGCCGCCCGCGGTTTCATCCGCCTCGAGGCTCGCTCCGTCGTCATCCTCGACATGGACCGGATGCGCAACCGCGCCCGCTGACCCTCTCAGCGGCCCGAGCGCCGAGCACGACGAAACGCCCCGACCGGTCGGTTGGGGCGTTTCGTCGTGTACGGGGCGTATCGCCGCGCTCGGGGCGCGTGCTGTGCGGGTGCGGCGAGCAGGTCCCGCCTGTGCTCTCAGGCGTCGTCGGCGGCGGGCAGAGCGTCGAGGTAGGCCAGTTGGGCCTTGACGATCTGTTCGGCTGCGGGACGCACGCTGACGTCGACGTCGTGGTAGACGATGTCGCACACCTCGGAAGCAGTGGTGGCACCGCGTGCGAGGGCGGCTTCGACCTGCTCGATGCGTTCGCGTCGGTGGGAGCGGTAGTAGTCGATGACCTCGGCGGGATTATCGATGCGCGGGCCGTGCGCGGGTTCGATGATCGCGTACTCCCCCGCGTCGAGCAGCGCCCTGAGACGGTCGAGGGACGCGAGATAGTCGCGGAGGGACCCCTCGGGATGAGTGACGATCGTCGTCCCCTCCCCGAGGATCGTGTCGCCGCTGTACAGCGTCCCCGCATGGATGAGGCTGATGCTGTCGCTCGTGTGGCCGGGGGTGGCCACGACGCGCAGAACGTCGGCGGCGGTGTCGCCGAAGGGGATCTCGTCGCCGTCGGACAGCGGATCCGTGTGTCGGGCGAAGCGGCCGAGCACGGCATAGACGGGCACTTCGGGGGCCCACTGTTCGATGCTTCCCAGCATCTCCGAATGGTCGGCGTGCTGGTGGGTGAGGACGATGGCGCGCAGATCACGATCAGCCACCTCGGCGAGGAAGGCCCCCCGGTGCTCTGCCAGCTCCGGGCCGGGATCGATGATCACTGCGGAGCCGTCGTCCTGGCTGGTGAGCACGTAGGTGTTCGTCCCGCTCAGGGTCATCGGGCCTGGATTGTTCGCACGGATTCTCATGAGTCCTCGTCTTCGTCGTCTGTACTGTCGTCACCGTCGTCATCGCTGCTGAATGTCAGGAAGCCGGGATTGTGGTCGTTGTCGATCTCGCCCACGGCGATCGCCCGATCACGCAGCGAACCCTTGCTGTGCGGATCCTTCCCGGTCTGGATAACGACCTTCCATTCGCCGTCGTCGTTGATGATCTCCGGCCGCAGCGGGTGGGCGTTGCGGATCTGGGCCATGGCCGCACCCACGCTCGCAACCTCGGCAAAACTCCCGACGATGAGATGGGTGGCGGCACCGATGCTGTCGGGATCGCCGCCGACCTCGGCGAGGATCTGGCCCGGGCGTTTCCATCCGCCGGAGGTCTCGTTCGGTGACAGGAAGTCGACCTCTTGGCCGAAAGGCACGGTGGCGATGAAGAACGTGGTGTCGAAGCGGTGCAACTGGGTGGGAGTGTTGATCCAGCGCAGCCATGGCTTGCACAGATCCGGGCGCAGACGCAGGTCGCGGTCGCGCAGGACCTGGGACCACGAGACCTCGTTGGAGAACAGCCGAGATCGGGTAGAGCGCCAGTCCGTCTGCGGGGCGGCCACGATCTCCCGGTCGATGTCTTCGGCGAGCAGGATTCCGGTGGCAGCGAAAGTGATGCGGGCGGCCGCGGAGAAATGGTGGAGAGCACGAGATTTGTTCTCGATGCTCAGTGCCCGGGCACAGCGGGCCGAGTTCCATCCGGCCAGGGGCAGTTTGCGCACATCACCGGGGCGCAGACTGCTGGAGGGAAACGCCCACCGGTTGCGGTCCTCGACCCCGCGGGCGTCGAGCTGCCGGGTGATGAAGAGTTCCAGACCTTCCGAGGCGTCCCGGATGAGCACGATCGCCGAGGTGGGTCGGGGCGCCTCGGGGACGGGCCACCGTCCGTCGGACTGCCAGTGGTCGAGCAGCCACCGCAATTCCGACGAGACGGCAAGGGTGCGTCCGCTAAGCGGCATCGCCTGCGACCTCGACGACGACCTCGACCTCGACGGGCGTGCCCAGAGGAAGTGTGTTCACGCCGACGGCGCTGCGAGCGTGCTGTCCGCGATCGCCGAAGATCTCTCCGTAGAGTTCGGACACGCCGTTGATGACAGCCGGCTGCTGGGTGAAATCGTCGGCAGAGTTGACGAAGCCGGTGACCTTGACGACGCGCACGACCTTGTCGAGGTCACCGATGACACCGGCGATCGCTGCCAGAGCGTTGAGCCCGGCGGTGCGGGCCAACTGGTAACCGGTGTCGACGTCGACGTCGGTGCCCAGGTGGCCTGTCGCCGGCAGTTTGCCGTCGACGACGGGCAGCTGGCCGGAGGTGTAGACATAGTTTCCGGTGCGCAGGGCGGGGACGTAGACGCCGGCGGGTACGGCGATCTCGGGCAGTTCGAGGCCCAGTTCGGCGATGCGGTCAAGGGTTTGGGACATGGTTCCTCTTTCGACGTGGGGTGCGGAAGCCTGACGGGTTCAGATCATTCCTTCGGACGCTTGAGGTAGGCGACGAGTCCGTTGTTGTCCGGTCCCGGAACGACCTGGACGAGCTCGTAGCCGTCTTCGCCCCACTGATCGAGGATCTGCTTCGTCGCATGGACGATGAGCGGCACGGTGACGTATTCCCACTTGGTCATGATTCTCCTCGGTGACGGGTGCGTCGGCGGTCTGATTCTGCCGGCTCTGTCCCGGCTCGGTCGACGACGCGGTTGTGTTCCCCAGACTAACCCAGTCCGTCTCAGCTGAGCACCTCAGCCGAGGGGCGGACACTCCTCCGATCGAACACGCCTGAGGGCGGGGAGGATGATCTCATCCTCCCCGCCCTCAGACATCGTGTGAACGGATCTCAGCCGGCTTTTGACGGGCTGCCGCGGCTCGACTCGGTTGCGCTGGCTCAGTTGCCGCCGAGGCCGGGAGCTTCGTCCTCGTCCCCACCGTCGCCGCCGTTGTCTCCGCCGCCGGTGCCGCCACCGCCGCCGTTGTTGCTGCCTCCGCCGCCGTTGTTGCTGCCTCCGCCGCCGTTGCCGCCGCTGCGGTTCGGGCCGGTCGAGGACCCGCCTCCACCGCCGGAGCCGCCACCGGAGAAGTACTTGCTGCTGGGCTTCGGGAAGCCGGTGTTGCCCTTGGTCTCTCGCGCTGCCTGGCTCATATAGGCCTGCCAGGTCTTACCGGAGAGCGTGGCACCGTAGATCTGGCCACGGACCGCACCGGCACCGTTGGTTCTCCAGTCCCGCGTTCCATTGGGATCACCGGTCCAGACCGCGGTCGCCAGGGTCTTGGTGAATCCGAGCAGCCAGGTGTGGCCGACTTCGAAGTTCGTCGTACCGGTCTTGGCACCGGCAGGAACGCCGATCTTCAGCGAGCTCGTCGTACCGCCGTTGAAGGTCTGGGTCAGGGCGTAGGCGACGCCCTTGGCCACTTCCTTATCGAGCACGCGCTTACAGCCTTCACCCGGAACGTCGAGCTTCTTGCCCTTGCGGTCCTTGATCTCGGTGATCGGCTTCGGTCCGCAGAACTCACCTTCATTCGCGAAGGTTGCGTAGGCCGCGGCCATAGCGATCGGAGTGGTCTCCGTCGTACCGAGGATCGATGAAGGTGACAGCGCCTGGATGAAGCCGGACTTGTTTTCATAGTCCAGCGACTCGCCGCTGCCGTAGCGGATGCCCAGATCCATAGCCGTATCCATGATCTTGCACATGTTCAGCTGGTTGCCGATTGCGGCATAGCCGGTGTTGACCGAATGCTTCGTGGCGTCGAGCACCGTCATCGACCCGTTGCCCTTACCGTCACCGGCGTTGTTCGGGTCCCAGTCTCCGGCCATACTCGGGCAGCCGTCGTACTTCCACGAACTGGCCGGGAAGTTCCGTTTCGTCGCGTTCACGGTCGCGTTGAGACTCTTGCCCGACTTCAGCCAGGTTGTCAGCACGAAGGGCTTCCAGGTCGAACCGACTTGGAAACCGCCGCCTCCGCCGTGCCTCTTGTCGACCGTGTAGTTGATCGAGGTCTTCTTGTACCTATCCTTCTTCTTGACGTCGCCAACCGTGTACTCACGATTCTCGGCCATGGCGATGACCTCACCGGTGCCCGGCTCGATCGTCACCAGAGCGTGACCGGCGCCGGAGGGATCGCCGACGGGGACGCGCTTCTTGACCTCTTTGTCCGCGATCTTCTGGATGTCCGGCTTGAGGCTGGTCTTGATCGTCAGACCACCGCGTTGGAGGAACGCGATGCGCTCCTCGACGGTTTTTCCGAATGTCTCGTCGTTCTTGATGACATTCTCGACATAGTCGCAGAAGAACTGCGCATTGCTCTTCGCCGACGAACAGCCGTTCGGGGTCTCATGCAGATCGAGATCAAGGTCGGTCTTGACCGCCTTGTCGTATTCCTTCTGGGTGATGTGCTTGTACTTGAGCATCTGCCCGAGCACCGTATTGCGGCGCTTGAGCACCTGGTCGGGGAACCGCTGCGGGTTGAACGCCAAGGGGTTCTGCACGATTCCTGCCAGCATCGCCGACTGCTGGATGTTGAGATCCTTGGCGTGGATTCCCCAGTATCGATAAGCGGCAGCTTCGACGCCGTAGACGTTCGGGGAACCCGAATAGTTGTTGATGTTCATGTAGCGGTTGAGAATCTCCTTCTTGTCGTACTTCTTCTCAACCGCGACAGCGAGCTTGGCCTCGCGCAGCTTACGCGCGTATCCGGCAGTGCCGTCAGATTCCTTCGCTGCTGCCACACCTTCGGAGTCCTCCTCGGCGTGGGCATTCTCTGCGAGCACGTTCTTCACATACTGCTGGGTCAGGGTCGATCCGCCCTGAGTCGTCGAGGACACCATATTGTGCACCGCTGCACGGGCGATGCCCTCGATGTCGACGCCGCCGTGCTCGAAGTACCGGTAGTCTTCGACCGCGATCGTCGCGTTCCGCATGTCTTCTGAAATCTTGTCGAGGGGCACCTCTTGGCGGTTCTGCCAATAGAACTCCGCGATCTCGGAACCGTCGGAGGCAAGCATCGTCGACTTCTCGCCGAGGTCCTTGATCTCCAGGGTGGCCGGAAGAGAATCGAAGATCTCGACCGCACTGTTCGCACTGGCTGTGGCTACGCCGACTCCGGGGATGGCAAGACCGGCGGCGACGATGCCGGCGACCGCGCTGACGGCCACGAACTGCATGAACGCGCCCATTTTGGTCGGAGTGGGATTTGACTCAGGAGACACCATGCGAACCAGTTTAACGAATAGGCCTTGTGCAAATCTTCAGAAACCGCTGAATGGGTCAGGCCTTCGCGACGAGTTCGAGGACGCTGACTTCCGGCCGACAGGCGAAACGCACTGGTGAGTAGGGTGAGAACCCGAGACCGGCCGAGATCGCCACGCGG
Source organism: Brevibacterium sp. FAM 24630 (assembly GCF_049804075.1). NCBI lineage: Bacteria > Bacillati > Actinomycetota > Actinomycetes > Micrococcales > Brevibacteriaceae > Brevibacterium > Brevibacterium sp. FAM 24630. The sequence goes on along the minus strand of NZ_JBNBZD010000004.1, from coordinate 173,167 downwards.
CTTTCCCGGTAGGCGAAAACGCCTCTCGCGCGTGTCCGGTCGAGATCGCAGTTCGTCACGGGCGCGCCCCAGAAGGGCACGCGGATCTGTCCGCCATGGGTGTGCCCGGCCATGATGAGATCCGCCCCGGCCGTGGCGAACGCCTCCAAGGTCCGCGAATACGGGGCATGGGTGACACCCACCTTGAGTCCGGCGGCGGAGTCGAAGCGCGGAAAGTCGAGGGTCCCCTCGCCCGGCTCTCCCCCACTCCAGCTGATTCGGTCACGATCGATATGGGCATCGCCGAGTCCGCGGAAGTCGATGCGGGTGCCCTTGATCGTCAGGGACGCCTCGGCGTTGTCGAGGAAATGCCAACCGCTCCCCACCGCGGAGCCGCTGCCATCTGGGTCGGCAACCGGGCTGCCGGCCGTGCCTTCGAATCCTCGGATGAGGGCCTTGACGTCGAGGTCGGGTTCGACCCGGTGTTTGACTTCCGATGGTGAGCGCAGATACTTCGCAGGATTCTTCGCCTGTGGGGAGAAGAAGTCGTTGGAACCGAGCACGAACACGCCGGGAACGTCGAGGAGTCCGGAGAAGACATCGAGGACGGTCGGGACGATGTCGGCTGAGAGGTTGTCACCGGTGTTGACCACCAGGTCGGGTTCGAGGCGGGTGAGCGCCTTGACCCAGGAAGCGCGATGCTTCTGCCAGGGGGCCAGGTGCAGGTCGGCGACGTGGAGGACCCGGATGGTCTCCGCCCCGGCGGGCAGGAGCGGCAGGGTGTGGTGACGGATCGCGAAGAGGTGCGGTTCGATGGCCGCACCCCAGATGCCGGCGGCCGTGGGAGCGGCGAGAGCACCGGCGAGGAGAGCACGCTTCTTCATTTCCCCAACTCTATCCGCTCCCCGAACCACCTGACGGCGGCCCAGCAACCTCGCGCGAAGTTGCTGGGCCGCCGTCAGGTGGCAATTAGGGGGTGGTGACGGGAGTGTTGTGCTCCTTCGCGGCCCGCGCGGCGCGGCGACGGTGCAGGGCTTTCATCCGCCGGCCTCCGGCGAGGCGGCAGATGATGTAGATGAGAAACGAGATCGTCGTGACGAAGGGACTGATCGGCACGACCGGTGAGCCCAGAGCGATGAGGATGCCGCCGACCGAGGCCGTGACGGCGAAGATCACACTGAGCACCGGCACCCACACCGGCGAGGCCGAGAGCTGTGTAGCGGCGGCGGCCGGGGTGATGAGCAGCGCGAGCACGAGGAGGACTCCGACGACCTGCACGCTCAGTGCCACCGCCAGCCCGAGTGTGAGCATGAAGACGATGGTGAGCACCGAGACCGGAACTCCCTTGGCTCGGGCCACCTGCGGGTCGAGGCTGGAGAACATGAGCGGACGCCACACGATCGCCAACACCACGAGCACCCCGAGGGCACAGATGATGAGGGTGAGGATCTGGCCCGGAGTGATCGCGACGATCTGCCCGGTCAGCAACCCGAACTTGCTCGCCGCTCGCCCGTCGTAGAGAGCGAGGAAGAGGATCGCCAGCCCCAGGCCGAAGGGCATGAGGACACCGATGATGGCGTTCTTCTCCGAATCCTTGGCCCCACCGATGCCGATGATGAGTGCCGCGAGGATTGATCCGACTATCGAGCCGACCACGACGTCGAAGCCGATGAGCAGGGCGAAGGCAGCTCCGGCGAAGGAGAGCTCGGAGACTCCGTGGACGGCGAAGGGAATGTCCCGCGCCATGACGAAGACGCTGATGAGTCCGCCGACGACGCCGAGCAGCGCGGCGGCGATGAGCGAGTTGGACAGGAGGGCGACGAGTTCGCCGTAGTCCTCGAAGGTGAAGAGGTTGGCGAAGATCTCGGAGACGCTCATCGGTTCACCACCGTCCCGTCGATGTCGAAGGAGTCATCGGGCAGATCGTGGTGGTCGACGCATTCCTCTTCCCCGCCGACGACGACGAGGCGACCGCCGACCCTGACCACGTCGACCGGGGACCCGTAGAGGCGGGACAGGGATTCGGTGGTCATCACTTCCTCGGGGGTGCCGACGAGGAAATGCCCGCCGACGATGTAGAGCACCCGATCGACATAGGGCAGGATCGGGTTGATCTCGTGGGTGACGAAGACGACCGCGGCCTCCCGTCGGACCCGCTGTTCGTTGAGCAGCGACGCGACGACCTTCTGATGGTGCATGTCCAGGGACAGCAGCGGTTCGTCGCACAGCAGCACGGATGGGTCATTGGCCAGGGACTGCGCCACCCGCAGTCGCTGCAGCTCACCTCCGGAGACGGTGCCCGCGGGCGCATCCGCATAGTCGGTGGCGCCGACGGCGGCGAGGAGTTCGTCGACCTTCTTCCGCCGACCCCGGGAGAACAGGCTCATCCCCCACCGATGGCCGTCGATGCCCATTCGGACCAGGTCCCGGCCGCGCATCGGTGTGTGCGGGTCGATTCCGCGCTGTTGGGGAATGTAGCCGATGGCCGGATTCCCCGAATGCACCGCGGCCCCAGCCACCTCGGCGGTGCCCGACGACAGGGAGTTCTGTCCCAGCAGCACCTTGAGCAGGGAGGTCTTGCCGGTGCCGTTGGGTCCGAGGACGGCGATGAACTCCCCCGGCGCGACGTCGAGGTCGAGGTCGTGCCACAGCACGCGCGGGCCGAACCGCAGTTCGGCATCGCGCAGTCGAATCACCGGCTCCCGAGGTATTGAGGGTGCGGAAGCGTCGGATTCTTTGGCCATAGTCAGTGCTTGTGTCCTTCGAGTGCTGTCGAGATTTCGGTGATGTAGTCGCCCATCCAGTCCGCGTAGTGCTCACCTTCCGGCATGGTCTCGCCGAGGTCGATGATCGGAACATCGGACTTCTCGGCCGTGGCCTTGAGCGCTTCCGCCTGCGGACCGGCCGCTTGAGTATTGTATCCAAGCAGCACGGCTTCCCCGTCGGAGATCTGCTTCTGCGCGGCTTTGAGCACCAGCGGCGGCACATCATTGCCCTCTTCGACGGCGGCGAGGAACTCCTCGGAGGTGACGTTCTCCAGCCCCATGTCGGCAAAGAGCCACAGCGGCACAGGCTCGGTCGCCGCGACCTTCTCCCCGCCGTGGTCCTTCTTCACCGCATCGATGTCGGTCTGCAGCTCGTCGAGTTCGGACTTGTAGTCCTTCGCGTTCGCTGTGAACTCGTCCTTGTGGTCGGGCAGTTCCTCGCCGAGGTGGGTCGCCACTTCGTCGACGAGTTTCGTCATCGTCGGCACCGAGTACCAGAGATGTTCGTTGAACGATCCGTGATCGTGGTCGTGGCCCTCATGATCTTCGCTTTCCTCGGAGTGGTCGTGGCCCTCTTCCGAGTGTTCGTCATCGTCGTGGGTGTGTCCGCCGCCGTGGGCCTCTTCGTCCTCCTCGCCCTCACCATGGTCGTGGTCGTGCGGCTCATTGCCGAGACCTTCGGAGCCGGGCAGACCGGAGATCGCCACGGTGTCGATGGTCGTGACTTCAGTGCCCGAAGCTTCGAGCATCGTGGTCATGAACGCATCGTAGCCGCCGCCGTTCTCGACGACGAGGTCGGCCTTCGAGAGTTTGAGGCGGTCCTGGGTGGTCGCCTCGTAGGAGTGCGGGTCCTGGTTCGGATCGTCGATGATCGGGCTGACGTCGGCGAAGTCGCCGGCGACCTGAGAGACGATGTCGGCGTAGACGTTCGTCGAGGTCACTACGCGCAATTGGCTCGAGTCCGAGTCGGAGGAGCCTCCCCCGCAGCCGCTGAGGACCAACGCCGTGGAGGCCGCGATGGCTCCGGTGGTGAGAACGATGCGGGAAGCTGGCATGAGGGGCCTTTCTGAGGCGGTGGTGTGTTTGCGACATCGTCGACGATACTCAGATGAAGGGTCGGCCACTAATATAAATATTTATATATAGCAACGCATTTATGCGTCACCCGTCGCCAGGGAGATGTCTCGTCCGCACCTGCCCTCTTCTGTCTCTCAAGCAGCGCGAAGCTCGACTCCAGTAGCGCAAATCCCAGCTCAAGTAGCGCGAAGCTCGAAGCAACCAGCGCGAAATCCGGCTCAAGTAGCGCGAAGCCCGAAAAGCGCGCCGCTGGCGGAACGTTTTTCGCGTTTCGCGCTACCTGAGCGACCAGACTCCTCTCTCGCGAGACGCAGAACCGCCCGAGAGTCTCCTCCCGGGCGGTTCATCGTTCGGCGACCGGCTTCTTCAGCCTCCACCGGCCAGCAACCGGCTTCTTCGGCCCTCAGCGGTCAGTTGACGGTTGCCTTCAGCCTTCAGCAGTCCGCTGCCGGCCTCTTCGGCCTCCACCGGTCAGTTGCCGGTTGTCACAGTGCCGGTCAGGCGGCCTTCGCTTCGAGCTTGGCGGCCAGCAGCGCAGCGATCTGCACCGTGTTCAGCGCCGCGCCCTTGCGCAGGTTGTCGTTGGCGACGAAGAGGACGAGCCCCTTGCCGGCCGGAGCCGACTGGTCGGCGCGGATGCGACCGACGAAGCTCACGTTCTGTCCGGCAGCCTTGAGCGGCGTCGGCACGTCGTCGAGGGCAACGCCGGGAGCCTGGCTGAGGATCTCCGACGCCTGTTCGGGGCTGATCTCGGAGTCGAACTCGGCGTGGATGCTCAGGCTGTGTCCGGTGAACACCGGCACGCGCACGCAGGTGCCGGCAACAAGAAGCTCGGGCAGGCCGAGGATCTTCCGGCTTTCGTTGCGCAGCTTCTTCTCCTCGTCCGTCTCGTTCTGACCGTCGTCGACGACCGCTCCGGCCATCGGCAGGACGTTGAACGCGATCGGTTCGACGTAGTTGTCCGGTTCCGGCAGGGTCACCGCGGTGCCGTCGGTGGTGAGCTTGCGGGCATCGGAGATGCCGGCTTCGAGCTGCCCGGCGAGCTCCTCGACTCCCGACAGTCCCGAACCGGACACCGCCTGGTACGTGGACACGATGAGACGGGACAGACCGGCCTTCGCGTGGAGAGCCTTGAGCACGGGCATCGCGGCCATGGTCGTGCAGTTCGGGTTCGCGATGATGCCCTTGGGCAGCTCATCGAGGGCCTCGGGGTTGACCTCGCTGACGACCAGCGGGACCTCCGGGTCCGAACGCCAGGCCGAGGAATTGTCGACGACGGTGACGCCGGCGGCGGCGAAACGTTCGGCCTGTGCCCGGGAGGTGGCCCCACCCGCGGAGAACAGGGCGATGTCGAGTCCGCTCGGGTCCGCCTCGGCGGCATCCTCGACGGTGATCGGCTGACCCTTGAAGTCGATGGTCTTCCCAGCCGAACGGGCCGAGGCGAACAGCCTCAGGGTCCCGATCTCGAATCCGGGATCGTCGGCCAGAAGGTCGAGCATGACGCCTCCGACCTGGCCGGTGGCTCCGACTACTCCAACATCCACACTCATCGTCCGGTACCTCCGTACACCACGGCTTCGTTGTCTTCGCTGTTGAGTCCGTAGGCGGCGTGGGCGGCACGGACCGCGTCGTCGAGCAGATCTGCTCGGGTGACGACGCTGATGCGGATCTCCGAGGTGGAGATCATGTCGATATTGACCTGGGCTTCACTGAGTGCCTCGAACAGGGTCGCGGTCACACCCGGGTGGGACCGCATTCCGGCACCGACGACGGAGAGCTTGCCGATCTGGTCGTCGTAGCGAACCTGGTCGAAGCCGATCTCGGCCTTCACCGCGTCGAGGGCTTCGAGTGCCTTCGCACCGTCGGCCATGGGCAGGGTGAAGGAGATGTCCGTCTTGCCCGGTTCGCGGGTGGAGATGTTCTGGACGATCATGTCGATATTGGCTTCTTGCTTCGCCAAGGTCTTGAAGATCTCGGCGGCCTTGCCTGGGACGTCGGGAACACCGACGATCGTGACTTTGGCTTCCGAGCGATCATGGGCGACGCCGGAGATGATTGCCTGTTCCATGGTGGACTCCGTTTCTGATTCCGCTGCCGGGGTCGAGGAACCCCGTCCCTGTCGGAAGGCTTCGGGGATGGGTGAATCGGTCACCCAGGTACCTTGGTTGCGAGAGAATGAGGACCGCACGTGCACAGGCACGTTGTAGCGGCGGGCGTATTCGACGCAGCGGAGCATGAGGACCTTGGCGCCTGAGGCGGCCATCTCCATCATCTCCTCGTAGCCGATCTCATCGATCTTGCGCGCCGAGGGCACGATCCGCGGGTCGGCGGTGAAGACACCATCGACATCGGTGTAGATCTCACACACATCGGCATCGAGGGACGCGGCCAACGCCACAGCCGTGGTGTCGGAGCCGCCGCGGCCGAGCGTGGTGATGTTCTTCGCGGTCTGACTGACTCCCTGGAACCCCGCGACGATGGCAACGTATCCCTCGTCGAGGGAGGACCGGATCCGGCCGGGGGTGACATCGATGATGCGGGCCTTGCCGAACTGCTCATCGGTGATGACTCCGGCCTGGGAGCCGGTGAAGGATTGGGCTTCGAAGCCGAGATTGGCGATCGCCATGGCCAGGACCGCCATCGAGATGCGCTCACCGGCGGTCAGCAGCATATCGAGTTCGCGGGCGGGTGGCATGGGGGAAACCTGTTGGGCTAAGTCGATGAGATCATCGGTACTGTCACCCATGGCCGACACCACAACTACTACTTCGTGGCCGGCTTGACGGTACTCGACAATTCGTTTGGCCACCCGCTTGACCGATTCCGCATCGGCTACCGAGGACCCACCGAACTTCTGGACGACTATGCTCACTGCAGTATCTTCCTTATCGCTGATAAGTTCCGTGCCAGGCGATCGATTCCATGGTTCCACGCATGGAGGTCTCGTGCTTCATCGATCAGGATTTCAGCCGTGTCGGGCTCCCGGCACCTCGACCATTGTATGAGGTAGGTCATTGCGGTTCACCTTCGCCCGCCATTCAGACACCGCCTGACCGGGCCCGACACCGCTCGTCTCCACCCCGTCCGATCACCGTGTACATGGGCGAAGCGAGGGGTGGCCACCGACCGTTCAGTCCCCGTTCAGAAATTGTTATACAAGGGGGTCCGAAAGGGGCGATCCGGGCAGGGCGACGACGGTCCGGATCCGTCGCCGAGGTGGTCAGTCGATTTCGCGGCGGCCGGAGAATGCCCGACCCAGGGTGACTTCGTCGGCGTATTCGAGGTCGCCGCCCACGGGCAGGCCCGAGGCCAGCCGGGTCACGGTCACGCCGAGGCTGCCGAGCAGGCGCACGAGGTAGGTGGCGGTGGCTTCGCCTTCGAGGTTCGGGTCGGTGGCGATGACGGTCTCGGTGACCTCGCCGTCCTGCAGCCGGGTCATGAGTTCCTTGATCCGCAGATTGTCCGGGCCGACCCCGGCCATCGGGTCGATCGCCCCGCCGAGGACGTGGTAGAGACCCCGGTATTCCCGGGTCCGTTCGATGGCGACGACGTCCTTGGGCTCTTCGACCACACAGACCATCGACCGGTCACGACGCGGATCCTGACAGACCGTGCATTCGGCTTCTTCGGACACGTTTCCGCAGATCTCGCAGAACCGCACCCGCTTCTTGACGTCGGTGAGGGCCTGCGCGAGCGCGTTGACGTCCTGCGCATCCGTCTGGAGGATGTGGAAGGCGAGTCGCTGCGCTGATTTCGGCCCGATGCCAGGAAGCTTGCCGAACTCTTCGACCAGATCCTGGAGGGCACCTTCGTAGACAGCGCTCATACTTCTCTTTCGTCAATGATTTCGCCACCGAGGACACGCGCGATCACGTCGACCCCCATCTGGGGTGCCTCGGAGACGTCGAGATCCGTTTCCGGATCATACTCGTCCTCATCCGATCCCGGATTCTGCGGGTACGGGTTGGCCACCGGCGCCGAGGCGCTGCCCTGCCCGCCGTAGCCACCGCCGTTGGTCGGGGTGTCGGAACCGAAACCGGATCCGCCCGGCGAGGAGGTGTTGACCCCATGCTTCTCTGCCAGTGCGGCGAAGCGGGATTTGAATGGCTTCGCCTCGTTCCCCCGGGCCGTCGGCGGGGTCTGAACGGGAGGTGCCGGCGGGGTGTCCGGTGCCGAGGATCCTCCCCCGAAACCGCTGGGGGCCGCGGTGACGTCCGGATAGTCGAGATCATCGTCCGGCGGTGGGACGACAACGGCTCCGACGTCGACGGCTCCGCTGCCTGCACTGGTGGAGTCGACATCCGTGGGACCGTCATCAAACGGCGCGGAGGTCGGCCCGTCATGCCAGTTCGGTTCATCCCACCGCGGTTCGACGTACTCCATCGGCGAGTTCTCATCAGTGGGCGATGACTCCTGTGCACTCGACGAAGGCGGCGGTGTGCCGAACGACGATGCCTGACCATGGGAATCATGCGTGTGCTCGACTGACGAGGGCGCATGCGTCGAAGCGGACAAGCTGTCGCCGCCCGCCGGTTCGGGTGCTTCGTCGGTCGATGCCCCGAAGAAGTCATCATCGGAGAGGTCGGGGACGACGATCTCACGGTCGTCGGATCCGAGTCCGGGGTCATTCGTACCGACATTCGGTTCGACCGGGCCCGCCGGTTCGGGCGCAGTCTCCGATTGAGTTGCAGTCTCCGGTTGGGTTGTAGCCTCTGGTCGGGTTGCAGCCTCTGATTCGGGCGCAGCCTCCGGTTGGGGCGCAGTCTCCGGATCGGCGACATCCCCGGACGGGGCGGGCTCGTCGCGTCGTGCGGAATCGTCTGTCACCGGTCCGGCCGGTTCGGCTTCCGTGGTGTGCCCGTAGCCGGGGCGGCTGTCTTCAGAGTTCGGTTCGCTGGGTCGCCCCGGCTGGTCTCCCTCCTCGTCATCGGAGGACCAGGGGCCCTGGGTCGGGCCGCTCGGTTCCCAGAACTTCTCATGGTCGACCTGCGGTTTGTCGACTTCACGGGTGCCGACGACTGCGGCAACTTCCTGCGGGCTGGGGCGGCGCTGAGTCGGAGCGGGTCCGTAGCTGCCTCCGCCAGTGCTCATCGGTGGCGCCGAGGATCCCTTGCCCTGAGGGCTGCCTCCCGAGGCGTTGCCGCCGATGCGGCCGACCTCTCCAATGTCGATGCGCGCCTGGATGCCGAGCACATCATTGATGGCCGCGGCCAGTTTCGACGCATGATCGCGCTGCTGGAAGCCCTGCACCGAACCAGGGTTGTTGAAGCCGAGGTAGACGGTCCCGTCGGAGAACGACTGCGGGATCGCATTGGCGGCGATGATCGCTCGGGTCAGTCGACTGCGTTTCTCCACCGCCGCGAGGATGCTCGGCCATGCCCGACGGATGGCTTCGATCTCTCCGCCGATATCGCCGCGGCCGGCCACCGAGGTGGCTTCCGGAGCCGACTGTTCGCGCGCAGTCTCGGGCGCAGCCTGCTCCCGCACCGACTCATGCGTGTTCCGCTGCGATGCGTTCGGCTGCGGTGCGTTCGGCTGCTGCGCCGTCGGAGCGGATTGATCCTGGGGGCCGGGTCCGGCCTGCCCCACGTCGGGTTCGGCCTCCTGCGAGTTCGGGCCCGGCTGCTGGTTGCCCGGCTCCTGGGCCGGTGTCGGCTCAGGTTCCGGCGAGCTCGGACCCGGTTCTGCGGCGTCCGGCTCCGCAGGTGCCGTTGGCTGAGACTGTTCTGCCGGCCTCTCAGACGCTGTCGGTGGAGACTGTTCTGCCGGCTGAGGCTCTTCTGGTCGCTGAGGCGGCTCAGCGGGTGCGTTGAGCATCGATTCGGCGGCGACGGCCATGGCCGCGATGTCGTCGAAATCGTCATGAGCGGCAGATCGGGGCTGTCCCGCTGACGCGTTCTGCGTCGGCGCTTCGTTGCCTCGTCCGTCCGTTCCACCCGGTGCCTGACCCTGTGCCTGCCCCTGGCCGGGCACCGGTCCCTGCCCCTGGCCGGGCACAGGTCCCTGCCCGGGCCCCGCCGCCTGTCCGGGGACCTGCCCCTGTTCAGAAGTCTGCGCAGGCGGCACGTTCGCGGCGACGCCGGTGGCGGACATGCCGATGCGACGCTCCATCCGTTCGACCCGGCTGAGCACGGCATCGCGGCTTCGGCCGGAGCCTGGCAGCAGGATGCGCGCACACATGAGTTCGAGCTGCAGCCTCGGCGAGGTCGCTCCCGACATCTCAGTCAGTCCCACATTGAGCAGGTCTGCGGCACGTGAGAGTTCGCCCTGGCCGAAGCCGTTGGCCTGCAGGGTCAACCGCTCCAAACGGTCCGGCGGCACCTCGGGCAGGAAAGCATGGGCCGCTTCGGGGGCGGCGTTGATGACGATGAGGTCACGGAAGCGCTCAAGGAGGTCCTCGACGAACCGTCTGGGGTCCTGACCGGATTCGATGACGCGTTCCACAGCCCGGTAGACCCCGGCACCGTCACCGGCGGAGAACGCATCGACGATGTCGGACAGCAGTGAGTCCGGGGTGTAGCCGAGCAGAGCCACGGCCCGCCCGTAGTCGACTCCGTCCGGCCCGGAGCCGGCGATGAGCTGGTCGAGCACGGACAGGGTGTCGCGCACGGATCCGCCGCCGGCACGCACGACCAGCGGCAGCACGCCCTTGGCGACATTCACATCCTCGCGAGCACACAGATCCTCGAGGTAATTGCCCAGGGCCTCGGGCGGCACCAGTCGGAAGGGATAGTGGTGGGTCCGCGACCGGATCGTGCCGATGACCTTCTCCGGCTCGGTCGTGGCGAAGACGAACTTGATGTGCGGCGGCGGCTCTTCGACGATCTTGAGCAGAGCGTTGAAGCCCTGCGAGGTGACCATGTGCGCCTCATCGAGGATGAACACCTTGTAACGATCCCGCGCGGGCGCATAGATCGCGCGCTCACGCAGATCACGGGCGTCATCGACACCGTTGTGGCTGGCCGCGTCGATCTCGACGACGTCGAGCGAACCCGGTCCCCCGTTCGCCAGATCCCGACAGCTCGGGCACTCCCCGCAGGGCACCGGCGTCGGTCCCTGCTCGCAGTTGAGGCACCGGGCCAGGATCCGCGCCGAGGTGGTCTTTCCGCACCCGCGCGGTCCGGAGAACAGATAGGCATGGTTGATGCGGCCACGTTCGATGGCGGCCTTCAGCGGATCGGTCACATGCTCTTGACCGATGACCTCGTCGAAGGTCTCTGGGCGGTATCTTCTGTACAGTGCGGTGGACACGTCCCCTAGCCTAATGCCAACGGCTGACACGAGATAAGGCACGCTCTCACCCCGCCTTTGTCGCCCGCCGTGCGATCAGGCACGATAGAGATCATGACCCGCCCCAACCCCGGTTCCGACGAGAACGACCCCGCGAAGACCTTCCGCATCGGCCACAGGGAACGTGACGAAGCGATCGAGATTCTGCGCGAGGCGGCCGGGGACGGACGGATCACGGTCGACGAACTCGACGAACGGATGGAGAAGGTCCAGTCCGCGAAATTCCCGGTCGACCTCGACGAAGTCCTGTCCGATCTCATCACGGAACTGCCGTCCGATCGCTTCCGCCCCACCTCGGCAGTCTCACCGATCGACAACCGCGCGCTGGCCCTCCAAGGTCGGGACCGGTTAGATCCGCTCATCATTCGGGCCGGCTGGGAGTCCGAGGTCCGCCGCGCCAATTGGGCCGTTCCGCCATTCATCCGCTTGGAACCGGCGATGTCGAACATCGAACTCAACTTCCTCGAAGTCGAGACCGCCTTAGAGACCATCGACGTCGAAATCATCGCGGGCCTGGGATCGGTCACCGTTGTCATCCCCGACGACTGGGCCGTCAACGTCGACGCACTGTCGAAGACCTGGGGCAGCGTGAAATCCGTGGTCAACGCGGTCCCGACCGGCCGCCGTCCCCTCGTGCGGATGAGCGGATCGGTGGGAATGGGCTCGTTCAAGGCCCGCTTCGCGAACTACTTCGACCGGCGACGAATGGCCAAGTGATGGAACCCGGACTCGGTGCGGTCATCTTCCTCACCTTCTGCATCATCGCCGTCTTCAGCCTCGGCGCGTTCCTCATCTACCGGGTGATGACCAAACCCGGCGCGCACATCGGCTCCCGACTGCCCGAATACGACCCCGACAGCGCCGAGGATCCCGACGCCGAGGCTGCCCCCACCGAGCCGTCCCCTCGGGACTCCCCCGCCGGCCGGGATCTCCTCGACGGCCCGGACGACCCCGACAGCCCGGATGACCGCGAGGATCGGAACGGCCCTCGCGGACCCGACCGTCGATGAGAACACCGCGTCCCTGACACCGCATCGCGTCCCTGACATCGCGCAGCCGGTGTGAACACAGGATCTGCGACGGCCCGGCATCCTTGAAAACCCGGGCCGCCCGTGATCGACTCTTGCCATGACCGAGATTCGGATCACACGCATCGACTCCGCCGATGAGGACGGCCTGCTCGCCTGGAACGAGCTCATGCGCGTCGCCTACACCTCAGATCGCACGGCCGCGTGGTGGCGCAGCCCCGAGACGACGCTGAGCCAGTTCGCCACGCCGCGCACCGACAAGGAGGACTTCGCGCTCATCGCCCACCTCGGCGACGAGGCCGTCGGCGGTGCCGAGATCAACGTCACCGCCGATTCCCCGGCCGAGGTCGAACTCGGTGTCCTGCCGGCCTGCCGCCGACGCGGCTGCGGTACGGCCCTCGCCGAGGCGGTCGAACAGATCCTGGCCGACCGCGACCGCCCCTCGGTGATCGTCCAGACCGAAACCTACTGCCCCGAAGGCGTCGCATTCGCCGAGTCCCGAGACATGCGCATCGGCAATGAGGAGCACCGGCTGCTGCTCGACCTGCCCGCCTATCTGCAGGCCGATGCCGATCGGTACAAGGACTCCGGTGCCGCCACGACCGTTCCCGTGATCAAGGAGGACCCGGACTTCTCGGTCACTTCGTGGATCGGCGGCTGCCCGGAAGAGGTCCTCGCCTCCTGGACGCGGCTGCGGGAGCAGATGGACGAAGACGTCCCGGTCGGCGACCTCACCCGCACCGTCAGCCATGCCAGCACCGCCGCCATCCGCAGCCACGAGGAGCGGATGGAAGAGCAGGGCTGGACCCTGGTCGGTTCGATGGCGCATGTCGGCGACCTCGCCGTCGGCTATACGGAGATCATGGTCTCGGCCCATGACCCGCAGATCGTCATCCAGGAGGACACGCTCGTCGACCGCGCCTATCGGAATCGGGGCATCGGACGGGCCCTCAAGATCGCGAACCTCCGCCAACTGCCCGCTGTGGAGGCGACGGCCTCCGCGCGGTGGGTGCAGACGTACACGGCGACGAACAACGATCCGATGCTCGCGCTCAACCGGGACCTCGGCTTCACCGTCGCCGATACGATGACGGCGCTCGAGGGTCGGGTCGACCGCAACAGGGCATGACCCGTTCCCGTCAGCCGGCCAGCAGTGAGGCGAGTCCGCCGACGAGGCCGAAGGAGATGCCGAGCACCCAACCGAGGACGAGGAGTCCGAGGAAGACGATGCCGAGGATGAAGCCCCATTTGCCCATCTCGTTGTCTGCCCGACCGGCGTCCTGAGAACGCTTGCGTGCCATGTGGCCGGTGATGATGCCGATGACGGGGCCGAGGAAGTTGAAGCCGAGGAAGGTCGACAGAGTCGCGACGAGTGAGACGATGCCGAGCACCTTGCCCGGGTCCTCCTCGGTGCGCGGATCGGTGCGCGAAGCATAGGCCATCGGGGGCTGGCCCGGGTAGGTCTGGGGAGCGCCCGGGTAGGTCTGGGACACGCCGGACGGGTTCTGCTGGGAATAGGGCGGCAGTTCCTGTCCTGCGTGTGCAGCGTCCAACTGTCCCGAGTGGGGGTCGTCGTGCTGTCCGGGCAGTGGGGTGGGGGCGGCGTTCATGACGTCTGGTCTCCTTCCGAAAGACTGTTGAGACCAGCTTAGGAAGAACACGGTGGCCGCCGATATGGACCAATCCCCCGCCTCGGCGAAGGAAATCCCGACACTCAGCGCAGGTCGCCGCCGCGCACTTCAGCGCACATCGACGAGGGCCTGGTCTTTTCGCCCCATGAGGTAGAGGAGCAGCTCGAGCGGCGCCCCGGTGATCGTGGAACCGTCCCCCGCCTGCTTCTTCCCAGCGGTGCGAGACCCGAAGCCCGGTGCCGTGATCGTCACGGGGCCCTCGGCTTTGGCAGCGAAGGGCAGGAGCGCGACCCTCGTCTGCGCCCAGACGGTCGCGGTCTCTGCACGGGAGAGCTGTCGCGGCATCCATTCGATGGCGGCACGGCGGATGTCTTCGTGGTGGACGAGGAATTCGGTCGTGTTCATCACGGGCTCGACTCCGGGCAAGGCGCCCGGAGTCCACTTCGGTGGGGCCGCGACGAGGCCGAGCAGCTGGGCGAAGGGCGTCTGCGCGTAGTCGGCCTCCTTCGCCTCTCTCCGATCGTCGAATCTCGATAGGAAGATGCCCAGCGCCGCGGACGGGTGGCGTTCGCGGATGACGAGGTGGGTGGCAAGATCCCTGACGGTCCACCCCTCACACAGAGTGGGCGCATCCTCACCCGCACGGCGGGCGGAGTCGACGAGACGCAGGCGTTCGGCGCGGGCCAGATTTTCTCTCATGTCCGCCAGTCTTCCATCCCCGGCTTGGACTCACCTGGAAGCCCACGCGCTGATGAAGTCCGCGACGCGCGAAACCGAGCGGAAGTCCGCGAGTTCATCGCCGCGGGTGGGCCCGTCGGTGACGATGACGACGGGTTTGTCCTCTTTCGCTGCGGAACGAACAACGCGCAGACCCGAGAGCACCGCGAGCGAGGATCCGAGCACGACGATCCCCGACGCCTCATCGCAGATCCGGTTCGCCTCCTGCAGTCGGGCCGGCGGCACCGAGTCACCGAAGTAGACGACATCGGGTTTGAGGATGCCTGCACATTCGGGACAGTCGGCGATGACGAAGCCCGCGGTGTCATCGAGGTCGACGTCACCGTCGGGGGCGCTCTCGAGATCGTCGGGATCGATCCCGACTTCCTGGGCGAAGCCCGGATTGAGCTCGCTCAGTCTCTGCTGCAGCCAGTCCCGATCGACGAGGTGGCCGTTGTCGAGGCAGATGACCCGATCGAGGCTGCCGTGCAGGTCGATGACGGGGCTCGGCAGCGGCCCGGCTCCCGCAGCGCCGCGTCTGAGTGCGACCGCCTCGGCGGCGGCCTGATGGAGTCCGTCGACGTTCTGGGTGACGATGCCGGCCACGGGAAGACCCGCGAGGGCGAGATGGCCGGCATTGGGCCGGGAACGGCGCATCCGCGGCCAGCCGATCCATGACCGCGCCCAATACCGGGCACGCTGATCGGGGTGGGAGAGGAAGGTCTGGATGGTCATCGGCGATCGCGGCTGCGCGTCCGGCCCGCGGTAGTCCGGGACACCGGAGTCCGTGCTCATTCCCGCTCCCGTGAGCACCGCCCATTCCGACGTGTCGAAACGCGTCGTGAGGACATCGATGATCTCCTCATCGCTGTGGCTGGGCCCCGGACGCGTTCTGTCGCGCAGGGGATCGAAGATGACTGCCATGGTCCCACCTTAGACATCGGGGCTGACTTGCGTCAGTCCCCGGGGCTAGGGTGGAGGCATGGTCAACGTTCTGCTCGTTCATCATTCCCCGTCGACGGCGACGAAGCGGATCGCCGAGGCGGCTCTGGCCGGACTGCGGCTGCCCGAGCTCGGCGACATCGACGTCACCGTCCGACCCGCTCTGGACACCAGTGTCGACGATGTCCTCGCCGCCGATGCCTATGTGCTCGGGACGACCGCGAACTTCGGGTACATCTCGGGTGCGCTCAAGCACTTCTTCGACACCACCTATGACGCGGTGCGGGAGCCGACGGCCGGTCGGCCCTTCTCCTACTGGATCCACGGCGGCTATGACACGACCGGCGCCGAGACCGCGATGAGTCAGATCACCACCGGTCTGGGATGGAAGCTGGCCTTCGACCCCCTCGTCTTCACCGGTGAGGTCAGCGACTCCCACCTCGAGGCGGCCACAGAGCTCGCCGCTACGGTCGCCGCCTCGGCCGGCTGACGTCCGGGCGTCCACCTTCACCTGTCTCAAACTCCTGGGGATTCCTGCATGAAAGTACTTTCCATAATGGAAAGTACTTGTTACACTGAAATGACTTTCAGCCGCATCGCCTCCGCGATGCCCACCCGAAGGAGCAGGCATGGAGACCACCCCCACCCCACAGCAGGCCGACGAACTCCTCGCACAGGTCGACGCTTCGCAGAAGCAGGCCCGAACACATGACTCCTGGCCGCTGGTGACGATGCTCTTCGTCCTCACCGCAGGCATCTCCGTCGGCCTCGTCGCCATCGGCATCATCGACGACGACACGACACAGCTGATCATCTTCGGTGCGGGTCTGGCCTGGCTGGTGCCGGCGATGATCGTCTACCTCGTCAAGGCGCTGAGCTGGAGCCGACGCTCAACCGCTCTGCTGCTGACCTGGCTGCCGCTGACCGTCCTCGTCACCCTGGCCGCGATCATCACCGACTCGATCTCACCGGGGCCCGTGGTCCCGCTGGCGGCTGCCGCCTTCCTGTGGATCGCCTCACCGGTCATCGCGCTCATCGGCCTGCGCCGCTGAGTCCGAGACCCGCGAGACCGCCCGAGACGAAGGACCCGATCATGACCTCGAAGAACAACGCTGCCGACGACACGATCCCCGACCTCGGCGATTCCCTGGCTCGGATCGATCCGGGCCTGGGCAATCCGACCCGACTGGGCATCGTCGCCAGCCTCAAAAACCGCGACCGGGCAGAGTTCCGACTCCTGCGGGATTCGCTCGGCGTCTCGGACTCCGTGCTCTCCCGGCACATCACGGCCCTGGAATCGACCGGCATGGTCGCGGTAAAGAAGGGCTATGTCGGCAAACGCCCCCGGACCTGGGTCTCGATCACCGACGAAGGCACGCGACGCTTGGACGCCCACGTTCAGGCGCTGCGGGAGCTTGCCGGCAGCTGAACCGTCTGCCCAGGTGAGAGACCTCATCGAGCAACTGGGTGTGCCTGAGTGACCGGGCCCGCCCGTATCGATAACATGGGGAGTCGGAGCGATCCGGCTCCCCGATGCAAGGAGGCACGATGAGCACCACCTCGGTCAACAGCGGACTCGAATTCCGTGAGCTCCACGAGATCTCCCATCTCATCCGCTCCGGACGGCTGAGCGCCCGGGAAGCCACCACGGCGATGCTCGACCGCATCGCAGACCTTGATCCGGCGCTGGGATCCTATGTCACCGTGATGGGCGAGACGGCACTCGCCGAGGCGGCCGACCGCGATGACCGCCTCGCCCGGGGCGATTGGCTCGGCCCGCTGCACGGAGTGCCGCTGGCGATCAAGGACCTCGCGTACACCCACGATGCACCGACCGGGGCGGGCACGACCATCCACGCGGACTTCCAACCGGACTGCGACGCCACCGTCGTCGCTCGGCTGAGGGCGGCAGGGGCGATCATCCTCGGCAAGCTGCGCCTGACCGAGGGCGCCTTCACCGGTCACCATCCCGATCTGCCCACGCCGGTCAACCCCTGGGACTCCGAGACTTGGACGGGGGTGTCCTCGAGCGGTTCGGGCGTCGCCACCGCCGCCGGCCTCTGCTTCGGCTCCCTGGGCTCGGACACCGGCGGCTCGATCCGCCTCCCCTCCTCGGCCAACGGCGTCACGGGACTCAAACCCACCTGGGGGCGAGTCTCGCGCCACGGCATCTTCGGCCTCGCCCCGAGCCTCGATCACATCGGGCCGATGACACGCAGCGCCCGGGACGCCGCACTCATCCTCGAAACCATCGCCGGACACGATCCGCACGATCCGACCTCGGCACTGGCTCCGGTGCCCCGCTACAGTCGGCATCTGAGACTCGAGCGAACCCCGGTCGTCGGCTTCGACCGGGAGCTGGCCGCCGAGCACTTCGACGATGCGACGAACGCCATGCTCGAATCGACGATCGAGACGATCACCGGACTGGGCTGGCGCGTTCTCGACGTCCGCACTCCGGGCCTGCCCGAAGCGGCCCAGGAATGGACGGCTCTGTGCGGTGTCGAGACCGCCGGGGTCCACGCCGCGACCTACCCTGCACGTCAGAGCGACTACGGTCCCGACCTGTCCGGGCTCATCGAGATCGGACAGGGACTGACCGCCGTCGACTACCACCGACTGCTCGAGTCCCGCCGCGCATTCACCGGGCGCATGCGCTCCCTCATGGCCGATATCGATCTGCTCCTGCTGCCCGGCATCGGAGTGGCCTCCCCGACGATCGACCAGATGAGCTCTCTCGCGACCGGCCCCGAGCTGTTTGCTGCCGTGACGGTTCCCACGGCGCCGATCGACAGCTGCGGACTGCCGTCGATCACCCTGCCCGCGGGCTTCACCGACCGCGGCACCCCGGTGGCCGCACAGTTCGTCGCCGGGGACTTCGACGAGCAGCTGCTCCTCGCCGCCGGCCACACCCTGCAGCAGGTCACCGATTTCCACCGTGAGCATCCGGACCTCGTCGCGCACTGATGCCGCAGTATCCTTGATCCGTGCCCACGATCAAGCCCTGCTCCCCGACGGCTCGACCGTCCTCGTCCGTCGTGGAGCGTCGTCTTCCCCGCTACGCGGCCGGCCAGCTCCCGATGCCGACGAGGATCCTCGGCTCGCGGGAGGCCATGGGCGAGGAGACGTACTGGGCCGAGCACTCGCACCCCACGCATGAGCTGCTGTGGCGCGATTCCGGGGTCGGCACCGTCACAGTCGGCTCCCGAACGTGGACGATCACCGCACCCCTGGGAATGTGGATCCCCGCAGGCGTCGCCCACTCCGGCTGGACCCCGGCCGGTGTCGTCCTCCGCGCGGCCCATTTCAGTGTCGACGGCCCCCGCGTCAGTGACACCCCGACGGCGATCGCCGTCACCGATCTCCTCCGCCTTCTGCTCGATCGACTGCTCGATCTCGAGGTCAGCAGCGAGTCCTATGCCCTGACCGAGGCGATGATCCTCGACGTCATGGCACCGACCGGTCATGAGCTGCTCGTCCACCAGCCGAGCAGCTCACTGCTGAGACCCATCGTCGACGCGGTCCTCGACGATCCGAGCGATCCGACGAGTCTGCAGGAGTGGTCCCGGAGGCTGGGCGTGAGCTCCCGGACCATCACTCGCGCTTTCGCTGCCGAGACCGGCTTGGGTTTCAACCGGTGGATCACGACCGCTCGGATCCAACATGCGGTCACCCTCATGGGCGCCGGCCATGAGATCGAGACCGCCGCCCTCGACGTCGGCTACTCGTCCGCGAGCGCCTTCACCACCGCGTTCAAGCGGATCACCGGCACCACTCCGGGTCTCTTCGGCCGCTGAGATCGCCGCCGGGGCCGACCGCTCAGCTGGGCCGGGTCGGGCAATCTCCTGTCCGTTCCGCGAAATCATGTGTCCGAATATCCTGATTGCGCCCGGCCGCCTCCTCGGATACCTTGATTAGGCACACCTAAGCTACCGGTCCTTGCGACGCATGCTCCGGGCCCCTGAACTCATCCGATCCGGGAGCCTCGACCCGCGGGCAAGCACTGCCGAAAGGAAACGATGTCCCGTCCACACCGTGCGCTGGTTCTCACCGCAGCCGCCTCCGCCGTGTTCATGCTCGCCGCATGCTCACCGTCCGACTCCTCCAACGAAGCCGACGGCGGTGACAGCTCGTGGCAGCCGGTGACCATCGAGCATGCTCTCGGAACGACGAAGATCGCGGAGAAGCCCGAGCGGGTCGCCACCGTCAATTGGGCCAATCACGAGGTTCCTCTGGCCCTCGGCGTCGTCCCTGTCGGCATGGCGCGGGCGGACTTCGGCGATGACGACGGCAACGGGGTCCTCCCCTGGGTCGAGGACAGGCTCGAGGAACTCGACGCCGAGACCCCGACTCTCTTCGACGAGACCGACGGCGTCGATTTCGAAGCCGTCGCCGACACAGAGCCGGACGTCATCCTCGCCGGCTACTCCGGTCTGTCTCAGGAAGACTACGACACGCTGTCGGAGATCGCTCCAGTCGTCGCCTACCCCGACACGGCCTGGGGCACCCCGTGGCGGGAGATGATCGAGATCAACAGCGAAGCCATCGGCATGAAGGCTGAAGGTGAACAGCTGGTCGAGGATCTCGAATCCGAGATCGACTCTGCCGTGGACGAGCACCCGGCGATCAAGGACAAATCGACGATGTTCCTCACCCACGTCGATCCCTCCGATCTGTCCGAGGTCAACTTCTACACCACGCACGACACCCGTGCGATGTTCTTCGAGGACCTGGGTATGAAGGCCCCGGCCAGCATCGAGAAGGCATCGGACGACACCGATCAGTTCTCCTCATCGGTCAGCGCCGAACAGGCCGATGTCTTCGACGATGTCGACATCATCGTCACCTACGGCGACGACGAGCTCGTCAAGACCCTCGAAGGCGACAAGCTGCTCTCACAGATGACGGCGGTGAAGAACGACGCCATCGTCAACCTGCCCAGCGATGACCCCCTGGGCACCGCGGCGAATCCGACTCCGCTGTCGATCTCCTTCGTCCTCGACGACTACCTCGACGCCCTCGACGGGGCCGCCTCGGCCGAGAAGTAGGACCCGCTCATCGCGATGACCGCACTCACCACCATCGAGTCGACCGCCGCCCGGCTGCGGCGGTCGACTCGCGTCCGCCTGCTGTGGATGCTCGCCGCGCTCACCCTCGTCGTCGTCCTCGGCATCGCCTCGACGATGATCGGCTCCCGCGGCGTCGACCTCGCCGATGTCATCGCCGCCTACGGCGGCTCGGCCACCGGCTTCGACCAGGCGGCCGTGGCCAAACGCATCCCACGTACCCTGCTCGCCGTCTGCGTCGGCGCCGCCCTCGGCGTCTCGGGCGCAGTGATGCAGGGGGTGACCCGCAACCCGCTGGCCGATCCCGGGATCCTCGGCGTCAACACCGGAGCCTCCCTGGCCGTGGTCATCGGCATCGCCTACTTCGGACTGGCCAGCGCCACCCAGTACATCTGGTTCGCCATCATCGGCGCGGCCATCACCGCGGTATTCGTCTACACGATCGGGTCCTTGGGCAGGCAGGGAGCGACCCCGCTCAAGCTGGCCCTGGCCGGGGCCGCCACCGCAGCGGCCCTGACCTCCTTCATCAGCGCCGTCGTTCTGCCCCGCGGTGACATCTCCGACCTCGCCCGCGACTGGCAGATCGGCGGGGTCGGCGGAGTGACGATGAGTGCGGTCATCCTCGTCGGACCGTTCCTCCTCGCCGGGTTCCTCATCTGCATCTATTCGGCCCCCGGGCTCAACGCCCTGGCCCTCGGCGACGAACTCGCCGCCGGACTCGGCCAACACGTCGGCCTGACCCGGCTCGTCTCCGCGGCCGGCGCCGTCGTCCTCTGCGGCGGCGCGACCGCGGTGGCCGGACCGATCGGCTTCCTCGGACTCGTCATCCCCCATGCCTGTCGTCTGCTCATCGGCGTCGACCATCGGTGGCTGATCCCGTTCTCTGCAGTCACCGGTGCGGGACTGCTGACGGCATCGGATATCCTCGGGCGCATCATCGCCCGCCCCGCCGAACTCGACGTCGGCATCCTCACCGCCCTCATCGGCGCCCCCTTCTTCATCGCCATCGTCCGTCGGCAGAAGGTCAGGTCCCTGTGAGTCTGACCCAGCACAGTTCCACCGCCGAGGCGGTCGCCGGCCTGCGCAGATCGCGCGCAAGGCGATACACGACCATCGTCTCCGTGCTCGCCGCGCTCGTCGTGGTCGTCTTCCTCACCAGCCTCATGGTCGGTCAGACGTTCTACTCGCCGGCCGAGGTCATCGGCGTGATCAGAGGCGAGCAGGTGCCGGGAGCCTCCTTCACGGTCGGTCGGCTGCGCCTGCCCCGGGCGGTGCTCGCCGCACTGGTCGGTCTGAGCTTCGGGCTCGGCGGGGTCACCTTCCAGACCATGCTGCGCAATCCCTTGGCCAGTCCCGACATCATCGGCATCAGTTCTGGTGCCTCGGCGGCCGCCGTGTTCGCGATCATCACCCTGGGTCTGGGGCGCACGGGAGTCTCGGTCGTCGCCATCACCGCCGGTCTCGCCGTGGCGCTGCTCATCTATCTGCTCGCCTATAAGAACGGAGCGGCCGGGATCCGGCTCATCCTCGTCGGCATCGGGATCGCCTCGATGCTCGATGCCCTCATCAACTGGGAGCTGACACGAGCCGCGCAATGGGACCTGCAGGAGGCCCTGCGCTGGCTGGCCGGCAGCCTCAACGGCGCCGCTTGGGACTCGGCGGTGCCCGTCCTCATCGCCTTCATCGCGCTCGCCCCGATCCTGCTCAGTCAGGCGAAGAACCTGTCGATCACTCAGCTCGGCGACGAGGCCGCAGAGGCCCTGGGCGTCCGGGTGGCCCGCACCCGGCTGCTCGTCATCGTCACCGCAGTCGGCCTCATCGCCTTCGCCACCGCCGCGGCCGGGCCGGTGGCGTTCGTGGCGTTCCTGTCCGGGCCGATCGCCGCCCGCCTCATCGGTCCGGGCTCGTCCCCGCTTCTGCCGGCCGGGCTCGTCGGGGCTCTGCTCGTGCTCGTCGCCGATCTTGTCGGCCAGTTCGCCCTCGGCACCCGCTACCCGGTGGGAGTGATCACCGGCATCCTCGGTGCGCCCTACCTCATCTACCTCATCATCAGGATCAACCGTTCGGGAGGCTCCCTGTGACCACGGACCACTCACTGACCGCGAAGGACCTCCACCTGTCCTACGGCGATGCCGAGGTCATCGCGGGACTGAATCTGGATCTTCAGGCCGGATGCATCACCGCCATCGTCGGGGCCAACGCCTGCGGAAAGTCGACCCTGCTCAAATCGATGTCGAGGCTGTTGGCACCGAGGTCGGGCGCCGTCGTCCTCGACGGCAGGAAGGTGCACTCGATGCCGGCCAAACGACTCGCCCGCATCCTCGGTCTGCTCCCCCAGACGCCGATCGCCCCCGAAGGCATCACCGTCGCCGACCTCGTCGGTCGGGGACGCCACCCCCACCAGGGGGCCTTCTCCCGCTGGAGCGCCGAGGACGACCTCGCCGTTGCAGACGCCCTGGACACCACGGGCACGGCTGTGCTCGCCGATCGTCCCGTCGACGAGCTCTCGGGCGGTCAGCGGCAGCGGGTGTGGATCGCCATGGCTCTGGCGCAGCAGACGGACATCCTCCTCCTCGACGAACCGACGACCTTCCTCGACGTCAATCATCAGGTGGAGGTCCTCGATCTGCTCACCGAGCTCAATCAGCGCTCCGGAGTCACGATCGTCATGGTCCTCCATGATCTCAACCTCGCCGCCCGCTACTGCGACCGGCTCGTCATGCTCGCCGATGGGAACATCCATGCCTCCGGCACACCGGCCGAGGTGCTCACCGAGGCCAATGTCGAGCGTGTCTTCGGTCTGCCCAATCAGATCATCGTCGATCCGGTGTCCGGTCAGCCGCTCATGGTGCCGATCGGGCGGCATCGCACTCTCGGCTGAGAGCCGGCCGGATCACGCTTCGGTCCGACGACGCTTGGCCACGGCCGGCAGCTTGGTGAGGTTCTCCTCGTGGTCGTCGCCGAGGATGATGCTTCAGTCGTCGTCATCGACAGATGGTGCGAGAATCGCCGACCCGGCCGATCGGCGTTCGCTGCCGAAGCCGACGAGAACGACGATCATACCGACGATGACGCCGATGACGGTCTCAACGGCCCGCGAGGTCAGCAGCTCGACCACCGGCTGCGGGTGTCCGATCTGCGTCATCATCAGGGCCAGCGGAGTGATGAAGAACAGTGCCACGGAGTAGTTGCGCAGAACGAAGACCTCGGCGAGGAACTGGAGCACGATGACCCAGACGACGAGCTGCCAGGCTTCGACGGGGAAGGACAGCAGGAAGGCGGTGACGATCACTCCGCCGAGGGTCCCGACCACACGATGCAGACCCCGCTTGAGGCGGGCGGAGCGCCTCGGCGGTGCGACCGGTGCCACCGCGGCGACCATCGCCCAATAGCTGTGGGACAGCAGCGGCAGCACATCGATGAGCAGGGTGCCCAGAATGCCGGCGATCAAGGGGGCGATGGTGAAGCGAATGGCATGGGCCAGCAGGTCCCGTTTGCCCACGGGTGACAGTCCCACCCGGACGTAGGTCTCCTTGTCTCGGGGCATCCGCTCACCGACACGGTGGGCCAGGGCACCGAGGCCGATGCACACCAGCGCCGAGGCGGCTGCGACGGGCACGGCCACCTGGACGGGTGCCCCGTCGGGAATCGAGCCCACGGCCCCGGTGGCGAAGATGAAGAAGATCGACCCGCCGGGTTTGAGGCGGAAGCGCACGGCCATGACCGCGCCGATCCCCGAGACCAGGGCGGTGACGACGATGAGCACCCAGATGCTGGTCTGTGCCGTGCCCAACAGGGCTCCGATGCCGACGCAGGAGACGAGCACACCGGCCGCGATCGACTGCCGCCTGATCCGCGAGCGCGGGGATTCGAACCGGGCGTAGATGCCGGTGAATGCGCCGAAGGCGGCGTAGATGGCCAGATCGAGGCGGTCGACGCCGAGCAGCACGAGCAGCGGAATCGCCACTCCCAAAGCGATCCGGAACGCGGGGATGTGATCGCGTTCGGCCGGTGAGATGCGGAAGAACTCCTGGACGTGGCTCAAACGGGGCCGGCCTCCTTCGACTGCGAGGTGTGATCGTGTCGATCGTAACCGAGGTCCCGGCGGCGCTCGTGCCGGCAGCGCTTGAGAGTGACGAAGCTCGCGTCGGCTCAGCGTGCGTCGTGAAGCCGAGCCGAACATCGCAGCAGATGGTCCCGTTCAGCGGAGCTGCCGGCCCGGTCGGCGGCTCGGACGTAGAGCTCAGCAGCCCGACGGAGATCACCGGAGCGTTCGCGCAGATGCGCTTCGACGGCCTGGCGGCGGGGAAGATCCTCGTCGAGTTCACGCAGCAGGGCCAGTCCCGCAGCGGGGCCGCGGGCCTCACCCACCGCGACAGCCCGGTTGAGGCGGACGATCGGAGTGTCGGTCAGTTCGAGGAGTTCGTCGTACCAATCGACGATCTGCCCCCAATCGGTGTCCTCGACCCGCTGCGCATCCGCGTGCAGGGCTGCGATCGCGGCCTGCACCTGGAATTCGCCGAGCTGGTCGCGAGCCAACGCAGCGCCCAGGAGCATGATGCCTTCGCCGATGAGGTCCGTGTCCCACAGTGATCGGTCCTGCTCGGCCAGCGCGATGAGTCTGCCCTCGGCATCGAACCGGGAGGCGCGTCGGGCATGGTGCAGCAGCATGAGAGCCAGCAGACCGGACGCCTCGGGATGGTGTGTCATCGTCAACAGGGTTCGGGTGAGGCGGATGGCCTCGGAAGCGAGATCGATATCGCCGGAGTGGCCCTCGTTGAACACGAGGTAGAGGACGCGGAGGACCGACGACAGATCGCCGGGTCGGTCGAGTCCGCGGTCGGCGATGATGCGCTTGGCGCGGCTGATCCGCTGCGCCATCGTCGCCTCGGGAACCAGATAGGCCGCGGCGATCTGCCGCGTCGTCAGTCCGCCCACAGCGCGGAGGGTCACTGCGACGGCGGAGGCGGGAGACAGGTCCGGGTGAGAGCAGAGAAAGTAGAGCGCCAGAGTGTCATCAGCGCTGGTCACATGCTCAGACGGGCCAGACACTCGAGCCGGTTGCTCGACGACGAACCGCTGCTCGCGCCGCGTGCGCGCCGTCTCGGAGCGCACAGCGTCAAGGAACTTCCGCCAGGCCACGGTCACAAGCCACCCGCGCCGGTCGCGGGGAGGATCGTCCGGCCATGCGGACAATGCTTGAAGCAGCGCTCCTCGGCGGCCGGGAAATCTGCTCCCCGGCCGCGGAGGATGCCGATCACTGCGGGGACGAGCTCTCGCAGCCCCTCCTCGTCGAAGGCTCCCGCGGCGGTCATGGGGTCATTCCGTCACGGTCGGCGACTGTCCGAGGAAGGGCCGGAGTTCGAGCCACTCCCGGATCGGTTCGCCGCCGAGCCCCGGCGCGGCCGAGAGCTCACCGGCCAGTTCGACGGCGCGGTCCCAGCCGTCGACGTCGATGACCATCCAACCGGCGATGAGGTCCTTGGTCTCGGGGAACGGCCCGTCGGTGACCGGTGGCCGGCCCTCTCCCCCGGAGCGGACGAAGGTCCCCTCGGGTGACAGCGCCTGGGAGTCGACGAATTCTCCGGAGTCCCTGAGCCGCTGCGCGAAGTCGTTCATATACGCCACGTGCGCGTCGATCTCCGCCGGACTCCACTGATCCATGGGGGTGTAGTCCATGTATTCGCTCGGCATCCGGTAGTGCTTGAGCATGAGGTACTTGGCCATTGTGTCTCCTTCTCCGGTGTCGCTTGCACGGGCTGTGCTCGCTGACATGACTGGGAAGCAGCCGGACGAGGGTTTTCGACATCGGCTGCGAAGAATCTCTCACCGTGTCGGAATCCCACTCCAGAATAGGCCGATGTGTCCGACCTGGAACATGCGTCACCGGATGCGAACACGAACCGTCCCCTGACCGCCGACCCGCGCTGAGAGGCTTGTCATGTACGCAGCACCGACACCTCTTCACCACGAGTCCAGGAGCCGACATGAAGACCCAGACACTCCTCAAGACCATCACCGTCGCCGGAGCCCTCGCAGCGACCCTGTCGCTCTCGGCCTGCGATATGCACATCTCGTTCGGGCCCGAAGGTCAGGGCCAGGAACAGCAGGGCCAGCCCGCACAGTCCGAGGACGCGCAGAACCCCGAGACGGACACCACCCAGGCCGCCGAGGAACCGACTTCGGAGTCTCACTCCTCGTCCACCTCGACGTCTGACTCCGCTGCCGACGGGTCGACCTCGAACGGGACATCATCGAGCGGATCGGCTGCGAATGGAACCACGAGCAGCAGCGGATCCACGGATTCGAGCAGCTCATCCTCGGCGAGTGATTCCTCCACCTCGAGCGGATCGTCGTCCTCGGGCGGCAGCGCCGCGGGCGAGGACTACCAGGGTCCGCGGATCGGTGAAGAGGGAGTCGAACTCGACCTGGACGGCAATGGCAGGATCCCCGCGGATGCGCTCGAGAAGGACATCAAGCACGCCTACGCCGAGCAGGGCACCACGGTCGACACGGTCGACTGCTACGCGGACCTGCGGATCACCGCCCGCCGAGGCTCGCAGAACTGCACCGTCACGGCAGCCGGCAAGAACCACTACGGCACGGTGAAGATCACCTCGGCGTCGCAGTCCGGCATCGGCTACAGCCTCGAGTTCCCGAATATCTGAGCCTCCCCGAACCGCTCCCCTCGAGCGTCCCGCGATCCGCTCGTTTCGAGCACCTCGCATCCCCACCGCACTCCCCTGGCCGGCCCGGTCCGGGGAGTGCGGTCATTCCTGAGATGGAACAAGTTCGCCTCCTTCATCGTTATCCCTGCTGTGGGCGTCGGCACTGGCCGGGATCCGCGCACCGATTCGTCAACCGCACCGATTCGTCAACCGATCAGGAGCACAGCATGACAAGACGGGTCCAATACACCTCCAACGGCGGCATCGATCAGCTTCACCTCGCCGAGGTGGCCACCCCCGAGGTCGGCCGCGGACACGTCCTCGTCTCCGTCCTCTACACCGGACTCAACCCACTGGACTGGAAGATGCTCCAGGGCGGTCGCTTCGGCACCGTCGAGGGCAGCTCGGGCAACGGCGTCGACTTCTCCGGTGTCGTCGCCGAGGTCGGCTCCGGCGTCGAGGACTTCGCGCCCGGCGACCTCGTCTACGGCGGGCTGCCGAAGCAGGCACAGACCGGGCAGCTGCTCATCGAGGATCCCGCAGACCGTCTCGATCGGGTCCCGCGCGGCCTCGGGATCGACACTGCCGGCGGTCTCTACATCACGGGGCGCACCGCGATGTCCGGGATCCGCGACCTGGGCCTCAACGAGGGCGACACGCTCTTCGTCTCCGGGGCCTCCGGCGGCGTCGGCATCATCGTCGCCCAGCTCGCCCGCAACCTCGGCGCGCGCGTCATCGGCAGCGCCAGTCAGGGCAATCACGCCCTTCTGCGCAGCCTCGGCGTCGAACCCGTGACCTACGGAGAGGGCATGTGGGACAACGTCCGCACACTCGCTCCGAACGGAATCCAGGCCGCGTATTCGACCCAGGGCGAGGACGAGGTCGCCGGCCTGCTCGACGCCGGCGTCCCGGCCGAGCGCATCGTCTCGATCGGTGCCGGTCCCACCGTCGCGGAGACGTACGGGGTGAGCATCGCGGGTGAGGCCACGGCTCGCCGAGACGACATGGTCTGGCTCGGTGAGGCGATCGCCTACGGCCATATCCACGTGCCCATCGACCGAGTCTTCGACGTCGATGAGGTCCAGGACGCCTACCGGCACCTGCTCACCGCCCACCCGGCCGGCAAGGTCCTGCTGCGCTTCCCCGCGAAGCCGCTGACCGATGAGCAGCGGGCTCACCTCCGCTGAGTCGCCGGGCATCGCTCGCACCACCGACCAGCACGACAACCACGACGACAATCATCCCAACAGACAGAATCCACAACAGTTAAGGAGCACCATCATGGCCATCTCCGACAAGAAGATCGCATTCCTGCTGACCCGCGGCGTCGAGCAGGTCGAACTGACCAGCCCTCGCACGGCCCTCGACGACGCCGGAGCGACGACGTCCATTGTCTCTCCCTCCGAGGCAACGCTGCAGGCGATGGAAGGCGATTGGGAGCATGCACAGACCTTCGACGTCGACGTTCCGGTCGCCGAGGCCGCTGTCGAGGACTTCGACGCGCTCGTGCTGCCCGGCGGAACCCTCAACGCCGACGCCCTGCGCCTGAACGAGGACGCCGTCGCTTTGGTCAAGGCGTTCTTCGCCGCCGACAAACCGGTGGCCGCGATCTGCCACGCACCATGGATCCTCGCCGAGGCGGGGGTGGCCGAAGGGCGGAAGCTCACCTCCTTCATCTCGACGAAGACGGACCTCATCAACGCCGGTGCACAGTGGGAGGACTCCGAGGTCGTCGTCGACGGCAATCTCATCACTTCCCGCAACCCCGGTGATCTCGAGGCCTTCAACGCCGCGATCGCCGAGAAGTTGAGCTGATTGCGTCAGCACCGCACGGTGCAGCACTGACCACCGCGGCGAGCCGCTGAGCACGCCGGACCCACGGGAGGCTCCCGGACGATCCGTCCGGGAGCCTCCCGTCTGTCGTCGACAGTGCGGCATCATATGCTGGCCGGAGACACCAGCGCGGCATGAATCGGGACCGCGCCCGCTCGGACGAAGGAGAGCACAGCTATGCCGGAAGGCCACGTGATCCACAATCTGGCCAGCGACCTCGTCGATCTCTTCTCCGGCCATCGCCTCTCCTCGTCCACTCCGCAGGGACGCTTCACCGGTGCCCATCTGCTCGATGGCGATGCGCTCGAGAGTGCCGACGCCTGGGGGAAGCATCTCTTCATCGGGTTCGCCTCCACCGACGCCCGGGTCCACATCCACCTCGGAATCTACGGCACGATGCGGTTGCTGCCCGGCGAGCCCGAGGTCGTCGGACAGGTCAGGTGGAGGATCACCGACGGAGTGAACACGGCCGATCTGCGCGGGCCGAACACCTGTGCGCTGCTCGACCCTCCCGAGGTCGCTGCCGTCATCGACCGACTCGGGCCCGACCCACTGCGCGCCGATGCCGATCCCCAGAGATTCATCGACAGAGTGCTCAGGTCACGCTCGACCGTGGCCACTCTGCTCATGGACCAGTCCGTGATCGCGGGAACGGGGAACATCTTCCGCGCCGAGGTGCTGTTCCGCCTCGGCATCGATCCGCTCACTCCGGGCAAATCGCTCGGACGTGAGCGTGCGGAAGCGATCTGGCACGACACCGTCGAACTCATGGAGATCGGTCGTCGGCGCGGTCGCATCGACACCGTCCGACCCGAACATGAGCCGGAGGCGATGGGCAGGCCTCCGCGCGAGGACGACCACGGCGGTGAGGTGTATGTCTACCGGCGTCAGAATCAGCCCTGCTGGATCTGCGGCAGCCCGATACTCACGACCACGATCGCCGGCCGGAACCTGTTCTGGTGCCCGGTGTGCCAGGCAGCCTGACCCTGCCCTGGGCGGCCGAAGCCGGACCGGCCGACATGCGAGCCGGCAGTCTCTGCAACGCAGAAGTCCCGGACCGTCGTGTCGACGATCCGGGACTTCTCTGGCGGAGGATAGGGGATTCGAACCCCTGAGGGCGTTAACCCAACCCGCGTTCCAGGCGAGCGCCATAGGCCACTAGGCGA
This sequence comes from Brevibacterium sp. FAM 24630, assembly GCF_049804075.1. Lineage (NCBI taxonomy): Bacteria > Bacillati > Actinomycetota > Actinomycetes > Micrococcales > Brevibacteriaceae > Brevibacterium > Brevibacterium sp. FAM 24630. The sequence continues at coordinate 143,005 of NZ_JBNBZD010000004.1, read as the reverse complement.
ATCCTCCGCGAGCCAGCTTATCCGAGTCGTGACGACAATGCGAAATCGCAGTGGCCGAGTGTGAACCATCCCACGTCCTGCGGGTGAAGAACCCTGCCCACGGCAGGTCCCGCTGCCTCGCGAGCTTCTGGCCCCGCCCACTCGTTTTGTGTGCCGAGGTCGCTCTCGACTAGACTGGTCGCTGGCTCCCCGTGCGGCGTCATCTTGTGAACTCCCCCAGGGCCGGAAGGCAGCAAGGGTAAGCGAGCTCTGGCGGGTGCACGGGGAGTCCTTTTTGCCTGAAGATCACAATTTCACAACTCCCCTTTTCCCCCGTCGGCCCAGGTCAGTCCCGCCGACAATGCCCCGCGGTCGCCTATTTCCAGGGTTGAGAAGCGCTTTCGTTAATACTTTCGTGATTTCACTTCATTACCATTGTTCGCAGCTCTCATCCCTGTGTTCGAACGAGGTTCCCTGTTGCCCAAGAAGATCCAAGGGGCTATTGCCGCCTTTTCGGTGCTTGCCCTGCTCACGGCGTGCACGCCGTCGAGCTCCGACCCCGACGCGACTCGCAAAGATGCGAAGACCGCCGAGGCAGCCGCCGATCCCGTCTTCCGCGTCGGTGCCATCACGAACGACTCGGCCGAGACCGCCGCCGAGGCGGCCCCGTCTTCCCCGCCCACCGATGATGCGACATCCACCGCGGCCCCGAGCGCATCAGCACCGGCAGCCATCCCGACCGGCGACGCTTTCGGAGAGGTCGTCGAATCCGGTGACGAGCTCGATCTCGAGGCCGGGCAGCGCATCGGCATCGCCGTCGAGAACGCCACCCTCACCGACGTCTCCGTCACCGAGCAGGAGCACCCCCGCATCACCGCCGACCCGGGCACCTTCTTCGACGTCTCCGGCACCGCCCTCGACACCGATGACGATGCGCAGGCGGGCTCTTCGACCCCGACGTCCACGTCTTCCGAACCGAGCGACAGCTCCTCATCCGAGGCCGCCTCGGGCGAGACCAAAGACAAGGACGGCGCCGAGGCGGTCACCGCCCCTGCAGAGTCTGCCGCCTGGATCTCCCGCTATGATCTCGTCGCCGACAGCGAGTACACCGTGGAGGCCACCGCCACCACACCAGACGGGGACGAAGCCGAGCTCAAGACCACGGTGGCCGTCGGTGCCACCACCGCCGCGCCGATGTCGGTGCGCACGACGCTCGCCGACGATCAGACGGTCGGCGTCGCCGCCCCCATCATCCTCAGCTTCGGCTCCACCGTGTCCGAAGACTTCCGCGACGATGTGGAACGCAGACTCTCGGTGAAGGTCACCGACAAGGACGGCAAGGAGCGCAAGGTCGAAGGGTCCTGGGGATGGCTGTACGACGATCCGCAGTCCCGACTGCACTTCCGCCCGAAGGAGTTCTGGCCCGCCCATTCGAAGGTCTCCGTCGACGTGCCGCTGAAGAATGTGCCCACGGGCGAGAACAGCGTGGGGCAGAACGACCTCACCCTCGATTTCGAGATCGGCCGCAAACAGGTCGTCGAGGCAAGCGCGAAGACCCACCGCATGGTCGTCACCCGTGACGGCAAAGAGGTGATGGACTTCCCCGCGTCCCTCGGCGCCCCGAAATCTCCGTCGTACAACGGCACCCACGTGGTGATGTCGAAGGCCGCCGACTACACGATGAAGTCAGAGCAGTGGGACTATGAGACCGATGTGCAGTGGGCCGTGCGCATCCACAACAACGGCGAATTCATCCATGCCGCCCCCTGGTCGACCGGCGTCCAAGGTTCGCAGAACGTCTCCCACGGCTGCATCAACCTCTCGACCCAACGGGCGAAGCAGTACTTCGATTCGGCGATCTTCGGCGACCCCGTCGAGATCACCGGCTCCCACGTGAGCCTGTCGACTCAGGACAGCGACATCTCCGACTGGGTCTACAGCTGGAAAGACTGGCAGAAGCTGAGCGCGCTCGACTGAGCACGCCCAGCTTCCCGGCCGGCCCCCTGTTCTACTTGTCGAGCTTCTTCACTGCCTTGTCGATCATCGGCACGTAGCGCTCGAGAGTCCACGGGACGGTGAGCGGGTTGATGATCGAGGACCCGGTGACGAAGGCCTGGTCCTCTGATGCCACGACGGCGCCGGATTTGACGGCGGGAATGTTTGCGTACAGTCCCTGGGACTCCACTTCCTTCTTGTTCTTCGCATCGGAGTAGAACGTGAAGATGAGGTCCGAGTCGTTGAGCTTGTCGGCATTCTCCAGACCGATGAGTGCCGAGTCCGTGCCCGGTTCGTCGTAGTCCTTCTTCAGCTCGTCGATGACCGGGTCCGGGGTCAATCCGAGCGCGGAGACCATCGCCACGCGCTGCTCGGAGGGATAGAAGACACCGAGTGTGCCGGGCCCCGAGTTGTAGACGTAGGAGAACGTGAGGTCCTTGTACTCGTCCCGCTTGGCCTCTTTCAGCTGGGTTTTGATGTCGTCGACGAGGCCCTCGGACTCCTCTTCCTGACCGAGCGCTTTCCCGATCGTCGTGATCTGCTCATCCCATTCAATCGTCCACGGCTGCTTCGGGTAGGCCACGGTCGGGGCGATGTCATCGAGCTGCTTGTACTGCTCAGCGGTCACACCCGACCAGGGGGCGAGGATGACATCGGGTTCGAGTTCGGCGATGGCCTCGACGTCGAGTTCCGTGTCGCCCTGGAACTGCTTGGGCAGCTCCTCTCCTTTTTCCTTCACGGCTTCATAGATCCACGGCATGTACCCCGTGTCGTCGCTGCCCCAGGCATATTCCTCCATACCGACCGGAGTCTTGCCCAACGCGATCGCGGTCTCCGTCGATCCCTGGCCGAGGGTGACGACGCGTTCGGGCTCGGACTCGATGACCGCCTCCCCCAGCGCGTGCTTGATCGTCACGGTCTCGAAATCGGCAGATCCGGATTCCTCCGCGGACTGCGATCCCTGTCCGCAGGCGGTGGCGGTGAGCGAGAGCGCAACGAGCGCTCCGGCGATGACGGCCCGGCGGCTGTGAGGAACTGACATTCCTGTCCTTTCGACAGTGGTCGGAGCCTGATGCGACTCCTCGACATTAACGTAGGACAGCCTAACTTAACTGGCTGCCGATTCCGCAATGCCTGTGAGTCACTTCACGTCGAAGTTCCTTCTCTGCTGAGAGCAGAAGCTCTCGCCGAGGCGGCCCTGCAGATCGTAGGCTCACCACATGACCCACATGCTCCCGCACAGTCCGACCCCGCCGCTGCTGTGGCGTGAGGCGCTCGGCCGCGCACTCCGACTGCGCCGCACCGACATGGGTCTCACCCTGGCACAGGTCTCTGAACGGTCCGGGGTCTCGACCCAGTTCCTCTCCGAGATCGAACGCGGACTCAAGGACCCGTCGTCGGAGGTCATCGAGGCCGTCGCAGCGGTCCTCGGATTGCAGCTGCCGCAGATCCTCGTGCTCGCGGCTGTCGGCATGACCTCCGGAGTCTCCGCGACCACGCTCCTCTCCGCCGCCGATATGACGCGAGCCGCACCCTCGCCGCCGGCGGCGGGTCAGGTGCGGCTCGCTCTGGCCGCCTGAACGACTCAGCCGTTGCCGGCCTCGAGCCGATTCGCCCGCAGCGCCTCGAGGCGGGCGCGGTATTCGGCTTCCTCGATGTCACCTTCGGCGAAACGCTGCGCCAGGGTCGCCTCGGCGCTCCTCGTCCCCTCTCGTGCCGCATACGCCCACGGCGGTCCCCCGGCCTGCCGCCACCGGCGTCGGTTGAGGGTGATGATGTCGAGGAGGACAAGTCCTGCCAGTGCGGCCGCGCGCGGTCCCGGCCGCCTCGCCGCGAAGAAGATCGCAGGTGAGACGACCGCAGTGCCGATGCGTACGATCATTGCACCCGACGCCGTCGTCATCCTCGGGGAGTACTTCCGACCACCTCGGCGGGAGCAGGGAGTCAGAGGATGACGTCGACGAGTCCGAAGTCCCGTGCCGCCTGGGCGTCGAGGACGAGGTCGCGATCGAAGTCACGGTGGATCTGCTCCGGGGTCCGCCCTGTGCTGCCGGCGAGCATCTCTTCGACTTCTCGGCGCTGTCGGACGATCTCGTCTGCGGCGACGATGAGGTCGGGAATCGTGCCCCGTGCACCTTCGGCATGCGGCTGACGCAGCACTGCGCGGGCATGTGCGAGCATCGCCCGCTGACCGGGCTCTCCTGCGGCCAGGAGCACTGCCGCATCCGCGACCGCCTGCCCGACGCAGGTGGTGGCCACGGGCGCGCCGATGTGGTGCATGGCGTCGAAGATCGCAGTCATCGCGGTCAGTGACCCGCCCGGGGAGTTGATGTACATGCTGATCGGCAGATCCCGGCTGCCCGAATCGAGGTGGAGCAGCTGCGCAATGATCGTGTTCGCCACTCCGTCGTCGATGGGCACGCCGAGGTAGACGATGCGGTTTCCGAGCAGATGCGAGTAGACGTCGACGATCTTCTCGCTGCCCCCGGAGCGGTCGACGACATTGGGAATCGTGTACTGGCTCATCGCCCTCCTCCGATCTGGGCATGCAGGTCGGCCGGGGAAGTGAGGACCCGGTCGATGAGTCCGTACTCGATCGCCTCCTCGGCGGTGAACCACCGGTCCCGCAGTGAGTCTTCGAAGATGCGTTCGTGCGTCTTCCCGGTCGCCTCGGCGATCCGTTGCAGGACGGAGTCCCGGACCTCTCGGAGGTCGTCGCCTTGGAGTTCGATGTCGGCGGCGGCTCCGCCGATCCCACCCGAGCCTTGGTGGAGGAGGATACGAGCGTGAGGCAGGGCGAGACGTTTCCCTGTCGTGCCCATGCTGAGCACGAACTGCCCCGCCGAGGCGGCCCACCCGAAGGCGATCGTGACCACATCATTGGGCAGGGCGGCGATGGTGTCGGCGATCGCATGCATCATCGGCACGGATCCGCCCGGAGAATTGATCCACAGGTGGATATCGGAACGCGGATCCTCGGCGGAGAGGAGGACGAGGCGGGAGATGATCTCCATTCCGCTCTCGTCGCGCAGCTCTCCGTTGAAGACGACGGATCGGTAGGCGTAGAGCATGCGCTGGGATTCGGGGATCGTGGTCGTCGGCGGAGACTCGTCGGCGTCGGAGAACATCGGTGGGCTGGTTGCGGATCGTGTGTGCATGCCTCAACTGTGCGACCTGGCGACGGCGTAGCGGGCACAAATCCGCTGGAAGCGGGACGGTGCCGCTGTGAGCGGACGAACACCGGCAGCTGAGGCTCCGGCGACCCTTGACTCTTCGACCGGGCTCGGACATAGGATCGGCCGCATGAGTACACAGCGAGATCGGGCCGGCCGCCTCCTCGATGGGCACGGTCGCACCTTCGCCGCGGAGGCCTCGATCACTCTCCGGGACAAGCCGGCCCCGCTGTGGCAGCTGCTCGTCCTCAGCCTGCTCCTGTCGACGCGCATCAGCTCTGGCATCGCCCTCGCGAGCGCGCGCGAACTGTTCTCGGCGAAGTGGAGAACTCCGCAGAGCCTGCACGCGAGCACGTGGCAACAGCGAGTCGATGCGCTCGGGCGCGGCGGTTATCGGCGGTACGACGAGAGCACCGCCACCCGTCTGTCCGAGGCCGCCGGTCTGCTCATCGACCGCTGGGACGGGGACCTGCGGAAGCTGCGCGATGAGGCCGAGGGGCAGCCTCGCCGGATTGCGAAGCTCCTGCAGGAATTCACCGGGATCGGTCCGACCGGGGCGTCCATCTTCCTCCGAGAGGTCCAGCAGGTCTGGCCCTCGGTCAGGCCCGCCTTCGACCCGCTCGTCCGCAAGGGCGCGAAGACGGCCGGTCTGCCTGAGCAGGACGAGAAGCTGGCCGCATTGGTCGACGAAGAGGACCTCGCCGGGTTCGCGGCCGCGCTCGTGCGTCTCGCCCGAGATCCGGACCTCGCCGCCGACGCGCAGGACTGAGACCGCCACGCGGGCTCGCGTGCTAGCATCGACGCACAGGAAAGGGGACGAGATGATGGCGAATATGTGGCTGACTCTGCAGCTGCTCGTCGTCGTGCTGTCTTCCGATCTCGACTCGGTCGTTCCCCAATCCCCCATTCATCTCATCGTTCTGGCTCTCCTCGGCGCGGCCCTGCTGACGCCGATCGCTGCCTGGGCGAGCATCGCTCTGCTGCGCGTGCTGTCGCTGTCGACGCGTCCACCGTCGCTGCCGGACATGCGCAGCAGTGTGCGCGAGTTCCGGATGCCCGAAGAACCCGGCACTCCGGGTACGGCTTTGGCCAGAGCACCGACCGGCGTCGTTCACGCCATCGCCTGAACGACGCTTCCCCCGCGCTGTCGCACGGGACCCGGGTGCCGTTTCGCACGGGGCCAGGGTGTCGTTTCGCACGGGACCCGGGTGCCCTTCGCACGGAACCCGCGTGCCGCCTCGGCGCGGGGAATCTCCCCGACCGACGGTGCATCCGTCCGCGAAGTGTCCTCCTGCCTCGTCACGGTGATGGCCTCATTCGGCCCAACTCACCCGCGCCGCAGTGCGCCCAGTCCCTAGGACACAGCCCAGATGAATATCTATGAATTCCTCCCCATCCGCCTGCTCGTCGAAGCCGCATACACCGTGGTCACCGGCATCAGCTCCTTCCTCGAACCCTTAGCCGGCGGCTTCAGCGCAGCACTGGCCGTCATCGTGCTCACCCTTCTGGTGCGGGCGGTGCTCATCCCCGTCGGAGTCTCCCAGGTCAAAGCCGGGATCACCCGCAAACGGCTCGCACCGAAGATCAGCGAGCTCCAGACGAAGTACAAGAAGCAGCCCGAGCTCAAGCAGCAGAAGCTCATGGAGCTGTACAAGGAGGAGAACGCCTCCCCCTTCGCCGGGTGCCTGCCGGTGCTCGCACAGATGCCCGTGCTCATGGCCGTCTACGGACTATTCATCAACGCGACGATCGGCGGGCACACCAATGAGCTGCTCGGACACACGTTCCTCGGACTGCCCCTGAGCACGAGCTTCGTCAAGCTGCTCGGCGCCGGAGACCTGACCGGTTCGGCGATCACCGTCTACCTCATCCTCGTCGTGCTCATCGGCGTCGTCGCCGGCTTCTCCCGCCACCTGCTCACCCCCGCCGCCCCGGAGACTCCCGCAGCTCCCCCGGCCCGATCAGGCCACGAGTCCCCGGCGATGCCGGACCTGTCGGGAGTGATGAAGACCCTGAGCTTCATGCCCTTCATCACCGCAGTGATCGCGCTCTTCGTCCCCTTGGCTGCCGCTCTCTACCTGGCGACGACGACCACGTGGACGCTGTGCGAACGACTCGTCCTCAACCGTCTCCTCGGCGCAAACGAGGAACAGCCGGTGAAGAGCTGAGAACGTACGTCGGGCTCAGCGGTGCGGTGCAGCGCTTCGTGCTGCACCGCGCATTATGCGGCGCAGTGATTCGCGCGGCAGACGAAGAGCCCGGGGTGAAGGACCTGCGATCCTCCTACCTCGGGCTCTTCGGTTCGACGGTCGGTGCACGACCGCCTCGGCGATCAGGCGGTGATGACCTCCTGTCGGGCCTCGGGCGTGACCGTGAGATCCCCGTCGACGACGGTGGCGCGGATCCGGCCACCGTCGCCAACCGCCTCGGTGACGAGGAGATCGGCGATCCGGTCATCAAGCTCGCGCTGGATCACCCGGCGCAGCGGACGGGCACCGAATTCGGGCTCATACCCGGCGTCGGCGAGCCAGTCGAGAGCCTCGGGCGAGACATCGAGACCGATGCCCTGAGCCTCGAGACGCTGCCGTGAAGCCTCGAGCTGATGGCCCACGATGGCGTGGAGCTGCTCACGATCGAGACGGGAGAACATCACGGTGTCGTCGATGCGGTTGATGAACTCCGGACGCATGAACTCCTTGAGCCGACCCATGACCTTGGCCTTGAGGTCCTTCTCCGCATCCTCGGCGGCACCAGAGGCGAAGCCCAGCGGAGTGCCGGACATGAACTCCGAACCGAGGTTGCTCGTCATGATGATGACGGTGTTGCGGAAGTCGACCGTCCGACCCTGACCGTCGGTCAGCCGTCCGTCGTCGAGGACCTGCAGCAGCAGGTTGAACGCATCCGGGTGGGCCTTCTCGACCTCGTCGAGAAGGATGACCGAGTACGGGCGGCGGCGGACCTGCTCGGTGAGCTGCCCGGCCTCGTCGTAGCCGACGTAGCCGGGAGGGGCACCGACGAGACGGGACACGGTGTGGCGTTCGCCGAACTCACTCATGTCGAAGCGGATCATCGCGGATGCGTCATCGAACAGGGTCTGTGCGAGCGCCTTGGCCAGTTCGGTCTTGCCGACACCGGTGGGGCCGAGGAACAGGAAGCTGCCGATCGGCCGGTTGGGGTCGCTCATCCCGGTCTGGCTGCGGCGGATGGCGCGTGACACCGCGGTCACCGCTTCGTCCTGCCCGACTACACGATCGTGGAGGACGTCCTCCATGTTCGCCAGGCGCACCTTCTGACTCTGCGTCATCCGGGCCGCCGGGATTCCGGTGGCACGGGAGACCACCTGGGCGATCTCCTGGTCGTCGATGATCGCCTCGGCGGCAACGGTCTTCGCGGCGTCGGCACCCGGGTTCTCCGCGGTGTCGATCCGGGCGGCCACCTCGGTGGTCTCATCGCGCAGGCGTCCGGCGCGTTCGTAGTCCTCGACCTCGATCGCGGATTTCTTCTCCGCCTCGAGCTCGGAGAGCTTGAGCTTGAGGGCGTCGATGTCGACACCAGGTCCGCGCTTGAGCGACATCCGGGCACCGGCCTGGTCGATGAGGTCGATGGCCTTGTCCGGAAGGAACCGGTCGGTGATGTAGCGGTTGGAGAGTTCGACGGCGGCCCGGACCGCCTCGTCGGTGTAGGTGACCTCGTGGAATTCGGCGTAGCGGTCCTTGAGTCCGTCGAGGATGGTCACGGCATCGGCGACGCTCGGTTCGCCCACGGTCACCGGCTGGAATCGGCGTTCGAGAGCTGAATCCTTCTCGATCGTGCGGTATTCCTTGAGCGTGGTCGCGCCGATCATGTGCAGATCGCCGCGCGCCAGTCGCGGTTTGAGGATGTTGCCGGCATCCATCGAATTCGCTTCGCCGTTGCCGCCGGCGCCGACGAGGGTGTGGAGTTCATCGACGAAGACGATCATGTCTCCGTCCTCGGCGATCTCATTCAGCGCCCCGGTCAGTCGTTCTTCGAAGTCGCCTCGGTAGCGGGTGCCCGCGAGCATTCCGGGCATGTCGAGGGAGATGATGCGTTTGCCGTGCAGCTGCTTGGGCACATCGCCGGAGTGGATGGCACGTGCGAGGCCTTCGGCGATCGCGGTCTTGCCGACGCCGGCCTCGCCGAGGAGGACGGGGTTGTTCTTCGTCCGGCGGGCGAGGATCTCAATGGTCTGTTCGATCTCGTGGGCACGGCCGATGACCGGGTCGAGGCGGCCTTCGGCGGCGAGCGCCGTGAGGTCGGTGCCGTACTTCTCCAGCACCGATCCCTGCCCGTCCTCACCGTCGGCTTCCTGACCGGGGTGCATGCCTGCGGCCTCGGCTGCTTCGGCTCCTGCCTGCAGGGCCGCCTGGGTGACTCCGGCCTGGGAGAGGATGCGGCCCGCAGGCATCTCCTGGTTGAGCACGAAGGCGAAGAAGATGTGCTCCGGGTCGATGTAGGTCGAGCCGAAGGCGCGGGCCACCTGGTAGGCGTCGAGCAGCGCCCGCTGGGCCGAACCGGTCAGCGTCGGTGTGGATTCCACCTCGGTGTCGGTACTCGCCGGAAGGCGCTCTTCGATGCTGTGAGCGATGGCCTCGGGGTCAGCACCTGCCTGCCGCACGGCGGAGATTCCCGGTTCGGAATCGACCATCGTGCGGAGGATGTGGAGTGCGTCGACCTCGGACTGTCCGTGCCTGCCGGCGAATTCGGCGGCGGCCTCGATGACTTCGTGGCTGCGCTTGCTCAGCAGGCGGTTGATGTCGACGGCTCGCCCGCGGCGGGCTCCGTTCTGTCCCTGGAGGAAGCGGGCGAGGAACTCGTCGAATGAGTCTCCACCCGAACCTGCGGGTCCGAAGAATGTGGCCAAAGCCGACCTCCTCTTTCAGAGTTGAGCGTATACGACTCAATCAACAGGAGATCCGCTGCAGTTATTCCCGCGCGAATCTGAGGTCGCCGTCACACGCCGCCACGGCCCCGATGAGGGGCTGGCGGCCGGGTGGAGCGGACGCGGTCGGACGGTCGGACGGTCGGACGGAGCGGCAGTCGCCTTCACCACGGAGCGGCAGCACAGCCTCAGACGCACTCAGCCTTTCGAGGGCCATCCATTGGGTTCGCAGCCCTGCAGACCTTTGGTCTGCTGCTGCATGAGCGGTGCGGCCTCCCCGGGGCCGGGACAGGACTCGTGACCATGGCCCAGTGCATGTCCGACCTCGTGATTGATGAGGTACTGCCGATACTGGACGATGTCATCGAACTCCTCGGTGGCCGCGACCCAGCGTTTGGCGTTGAGGATGACATTGGGTCCGTTGCGGCACGAGAGTTTGCCCAGGGTGCGCAGTGGCAGGCACATTTCGTCGACGGTGTCGGGGCTGGCGATGGAGATCATCGTGTCCTGCCCCTCGTCGACGAGTTCGATGGAGACATCGTCGATGTCCTGCCAGCCGCGCTCGTCCTGGAGGGTCCTGATGATGAAGTCGCCGGCTTCGTCGACGTCGATGGGCAGGTTGTCTTCGACGCGCAGTGCAACCTTGAAGGTCTTGCCTCCGTCGCGGTTGAGTCCGGTCTCTTCGGCCGGTCGATCCCATTTCCCGCTGCCGTGAGCGTCGATGTCGTCTTCGCTGACTCCTGCCGCGCCGGCGTCATCGACGTTCGCGGTTTCGGTCGGCGCAGGCGACTCCGTCGGGTCGTCGCTCGCCTGGCCGCTTGTCTGGTCACTCGGGCCGGGCGATGCCACGGCAGTCTCGGCTGCCTTCGGGGTCGGCCGGGTCTCCTCGTCTGCGGCGGGCGCACAACCGCTCAAACCGATGAGCAGCGAGACAGCGGCAAGGGAGGTCAGGGCGCGTAGGTGCGAGCGGGAGGCGAGGCGGTTTCGACTGAGCACGCATGCGAGTCTAGCCGCCGCCTCGTCGAGAAACAGGTTGAGTGCCGAAACACGCGTGCACGCGGCAGTGCTTCGGCGCTCATCCCGTGTCTCGACGCCCGGCTTGAGTTTCGACGCCCGGCTTGTGTCTCGGCGCTCCGCTTGTGTTTCGGCGAAATCAGAACTCGAGGACACCGCCGGGGCCGCGCAGCTTCGCCCGCAGGCGGCACTCTGGTCCTTCAAGAACTTCGGCGTCGCCGGCTCCGAGCACCTCGAGCACCTGCCGGGCCGCCTCGGGTTCCGGGGATTCCACATGGAACTCGAGGAGTTCGAGGGTGGGCAGGGCCGCCTCGGCGGGGTGAACCGACTCGGCCCAGTCGATGAGGAACGGCTGCGCACCTGCGTGCGGGAGCGGGGAGCGGGTGGTCAGTCGCCATTCGAGGCGGTCGCCGTCAGCGGTGTCGCGGGCCATGTCCTTGACCTCGCCGAAGTCGATTCCGGCGGAGTTCGCGGCCGCGATCTTTGCGAGGAAGGCCCGCGGGTGGATGGCCCAGGTCTGCAGGGTCAGCCCCGTGGACAGGTGCGCGTCGAGCGGGAGCGTCCCATCAGCGGGCGGTTCCTGCTGCGGGTCGGGCCCGAGGATCTCGAGGTAGGTGCGGGCACCGTCCGGCCAGTGCGCGGGGGCGAGACCGAGCAGGAAGTTCGCGGTCCCCATCCCCGTGTGCGAACCGCCGGAGACAGCACGCAGACCGGTGGCTTCCTCGACGGCGGCGACCCCGGCTTCCAGGTCGGGAACCGTGATGATGAGGTGGTCGAGTTCAGCGGGAATGGTGTTCGGAACGTCCATGATCCACCCGGACCTTTCAAATGAGTGCGTAGACCCTCAGTCTCCCCCGCTTCGACGTCGAGGGCAATGCCGAAGAGGGCGCGGGCCGTGCGAATCGTCGCCGGGGCACCCTTAGGGCCAGCCACCAAGCGAGCAGCATCCCGGGCCTCGGGTGCGTACCGCCCACGAGCTCCGGACGCGCAACGCCCTCGGCGTGCCTCATTCGGACCCGAACCTCGAATTGCTCAACATCTTCTCGAGGGTCGGGTGCGACGATGACCTGATGGTCGAAATCCGAATTGCTCAACATGTCTCAATATGAAGCCCCGGATTGACCGCGATCAGTACGATGCGCTTAACTCGAACCATGCACTTCCACCTCGGGACCCGCTCCGGACATCGCCTCTGCCTGCATTCCATGGCACCGGCAACGTCCGCATATTGTTGAACTATCACACTGACGTTTCGCAATTCCATCTCTCCGGCCCGAAGGACCTCATTCCATGACGGACGACCGTCCCGCCACCTCGACGCGCCACGCTCAGCGTCACCTCGACCGCCGATCGCTCCTCGGACTCGGTCTCGGTTTCGGCACACTGCTCACCCTCAGCGCCTGCACACCACGGGACGCCGGTTCCCTCGCGGACGGCGAACCCGTGCGCGGTGGGGTGCTCACCTACTTCGAACCGCAGACCTGGACGCTGCTCTACCCGCCGTCGGTCGGCTTCTATCCCAACGGCGGAATCATGAACAACATCTCCGCCCGCCTGCTGTGGCAGGACCCGGAGACGCTCGACCTGCACCCCTGGCTGGCCACCGAGCTGCCGGAGATCGACGCCGAGGCCAGGACCTACACCTTCACCATCCGTGAGGGAGTGACCTACTCGGACGGTTCGCCGCTGACTCCGGCGAACGTCGCGAGGAACTTCGACCTCTTCGGCCGTGGCGACGAGTCACGCACCCTGCCGGTGTCCGAACAGATCTCGAACTACGAACGCAGCGAAGTCCTTGATGACCACCGAGTGCGATTCCATTTCTCCGCCCCGTCCCCCGGCTTCGCCCAGGCGACCTCGACGATGAACGCAGGACTGCTCGCCGACTCCACCCTCACCCTCGACGCCGAAGGCTTCGGCCCCGGCGGAGCCACGCAGATCCACACCTGCGGCCCCTTCCACATCACCGCCGAGACGATCGGCACGAAGCTGTCTGTCCGCGCCCGGGAGGACTACGACTGGGCGCCCCCGCACCTGGACCATCAGGGCCGAGCCCACCTCGACGGCATCGACTACCTCGTCAACAACGAATACTCGGTGCGCATCGGAGCCGTGCTCTCCGGGCAGGCCGACGGCGTCCGCGACGTCCAGGCACCGGACGAGTCACGCGTGACCGAGCAGGGACTGCGCCTCTTCGCGAAAGCGACGAACGGGATCAACAACAGCATCAACTTCCGCTTCCGCCACGATCTGCTCGCCGATGTCGACGTCCGGCGGGCGCTCATCGCCGCCATCGACCGCCAGGAGATCGTCGACAAGCTCTTCACCCCGAACTACCCGCTGGCCACCGGGCTGCTGGCCAAGGGCGCGATGGGCTACACGGATCAGTCGGGTTCCTGGGAATACGACCCGGACAGAGCCAACCGACTCCTCGATGAGGCCGGGTGGAGCGAACGCAACGGGCAGGGCTACCGCGTCAAGGACGGGCAGCCGCTGGCCCTGACGGTGAATATCGCACTGCCGCAGCCGCGTTCGAACGAAGTCCAGACCCTCATCCAACAGCAGCTGCGTCGCGTCGGCGTGCGCCTGTCGATCAACCCCGGCGACCAATCGAAGCAGACTCTCGACGCCCTCGACCTCGATACCGTGCAGATCTACCACTCGATGGTTGCCCGTGCCGACTTCGACAACCTGCGCTCGAACTACTCCTCGGTCAACCGCGATGTCTTCCTCAACGGCGCCGACCGCACGGATGCCGCCGACGGTTCGATCGATGCGAAGGTCGACGAACTCCTCGAAGCCCTGGCCTCCGAGCCCGATCATGAGAAACGTCAGCAGGCCGCCGAGGCGGTCCAGAACTACCTCGTCGAGCAGGCCTACGTGCTGCCGTTCTTCGAGGAGCCGCAGGTCTTCGCCTTCCGCCGCCGCGTCCACGGCTTCACCACCGAACCCGTGGGCCGGCCCGACTTCTACAGCACCTGGCTGGCAGGAGAGAAATGATCCTCGACACCCGCTATCTCATCGTCCGCCTGGGCCAAGCGGTCCTGGTCCTCCTCCTCGCGTTCACCGCGGCGTTCATCCTGCTCAGCCTCATCCCCGGCGACGGCGTCACCGCCCGCTTCGCCGATCCCACGTTGGGCCTCTCCCCTGAACAGATCGCCGAGATCCGAGAGGCCACCGGCGCCGACGACTCGTGGTTCGGACGCTATATCACCAGCCTGACCGGATTCCTCACCGGCAACTTCGGCTATTCGGTCCAGACCGGCGCGGCCGTATCGACGATCATCTCCGCGGCCCTGCCCTCGACCGCGGTGCTCGCGATCTCCGGGTTCGTCACCGCCCTCGTCCTCGCCGTACTCATCGCCGTCTTCGCGACCTACGGCCCGGCCACCGGGCCGCTGTCGCGAGTGCGTCGGGTTCTCGACTCGGTGCCCAGTCTCTTCATCTCGATCCCCGTGTTCTGGCTCGGAATCCTGCTCAGCCAGGTCTTCTCCTTCCAGCTCGGAATCGTCTCGGTCGTCGATGCCGGCCCCGCCGAAGCGCTCGTGCTGCCGACCCTGACGGTGGCGGTCCCGCTCTCGGCTCCGATCGCCCAGGTGCTCATCCGCTCCATCACCGAGGTGCAGGCCTCCGGGTTCGTCAAGGTCACCACCGCGAAGGGCGCCTCCGAGCTGTGGCTCCTCGTCCACACCGTCGCCCGCAATGCGGTGCTGCCGGGACTGACGATCATCGGGCTCGTCTTCGGCGAGCTCGTCGCCGGTGCCGTGGTCACCGAAACCGTCTTCGGCCGCAACGGCATCGGACTCATCACCGCCCAGGCGGTGACCCACCGCGACAATCCGATTCTGCTGGCCGTCGTCGTCATCGCCACCTTCGGCTACGTCATCATCAACCTCATCGTCGACCTCCTCTATCCCATCATCGACGTCCGGCTGCGCTCGAAACGCAGCGTCGCCTCGGTGAGCAGGAGCCTGCGCAGTCACGACGGGCCCACACGACGGGCCCTGACGGCAACCGCGGCGAGCGTCGGCGTCGACCTCGACTGGGATGCCGATCCCGCGCCCTCCGGCGAGACGAAGGAGAAGAACGCATGAGCATCACCGATGTCTTCACTCGTGGTCAGGGTGCCGGCCCACACCGTGCCCGCGTGCACGGAGCTCGGACGCGTCCCGGGATTCCCCCGGCCACCGTCGTCTCGGCGCTGGTCCTGCTCATCGCCATCGCCTGGGCCCTCGTCCCCGGCCTGTTCACCCACTACGATCCGAACGACGGCGGGGACACTCCGGCACTGCTGGCACCGAGCCTCGAGCACTGGTTCGGCACCGACCAGACCGGTCGCGATGCCTTCACCCGCGTCGTCTACGGCGCCTCCCAATCCCTGCTGGCTGCTCTCGTGGCGGTCGGTGTCGGATTGGTCCTCGGTACGACGATCGGGCTCATCGCCGGCACCAGACGCGGCTGGCTCGATGATGTGCTCATGCGCCTCGTCGATGTGCTGCTGTCGATTCCCGCGATCCTGCTCAGCCTCTCGATCGTCGTCGTCCTCGGCTTCGGCACGATCAACGCGGCCATCGCCGTCGGCGTCACGGCGATCGCCCAATTCGCCCGTCTCGCCCGCTCCCAGGCGGTGCAGATCAACACGAGCGACTTCGTGGCCGCGGCCTACGGCTCCGGCGGCACATTCTTCTCCGTCCTCGTCCGCCACATCCTCCCGAATTCGATCTCTCCGGTGCTGTCGCTGGCGGTGCTGCAGATCGGATCCGCGATCCTCCAGATCTCAACACTCGGGTTCCTCGGCTACGGCACCCCGCCGCCGACCCCCGAATGGGGCCTCATCATCGCCGAGGGCCGCAATTTCGTGGCCACCGCATGGTGGCTGACCGTGCTGCCCGGCATCGTGGTCATGGCCATCGTGCTCGCCACCCATCAGATCGGCAACACCCTGCGAAAGGTGACATCATGACCGGGTCTTCGCTGCTGCGCATCGACGGGCTCTCCGTCGACTACACCCACCGAGGCGGCCCTTCCGTCCCGGCCGTGAGCGAGCTCGATCTCGTGGTCCGCCCCGGCTCGATGACGGCCGTGGTCGGCGAATCCGGTTCGGGGAAGTCGACGACGGCCAGCGCCGTCATCGGCCTGCTCCCGTCCTCGGCGCGGGTCACGGCCGGGCGGATCCGCCTCGGCGATCTCGATCTGCTGTCGTTGGGCGCTGCCGGGTGGCGGGGTGTGCGCGGGACGCAGATCGGCTACGTCCCGCAGGACCCTGGGTCCTCGCTCAACCCGCTGCAGACCATCGGGAAGTCCGTCGCCGAGGCGCTGCGCATCCACCGTCGTGCGAACCGGGCAGAGGCCCGCGCCCAGGTCATCGAGCTGCTGGCACGGGTCGGCATCGACCGGCCGGAGAAACGGGCCGACCAGTTCCCGCATGAACTCTCCGGCGGGATGCGGCAACGGGTGCTCATCGCCGCGGCCATCGCACTGCGCCCGCGCCTGCTCATCGCCGACGAACCGACTTCGGCGCTCGATGTGACCGTGCAGAAGCAGGTCCTCGACCTTCTCGACCAGCTGCGGGCCGAGACCGGGATGGGCGTCCTCTTCATCACCCACGACCTCGCCGTCGCCGGGGAGCGAGCCGACGAACTCGCCGTCATGCACGGCGGGCTCATCGTCGAGTCGGGCCCGGCCGGTCGGGTCTTCTCCCACCCCTCCACCGAGTACGCCTCCCGCCTCATCACCGATGCCCCAGCCCTGCAGACGAAGGCCCGCCCTGCCCTCGCCGAGGCGGCCGCGCGGTCTGCACACCCGTTCGTCTCCGTCGAATCACTCACCCACGTCTTCGACCGCACCGGGGATCAGGTCTCCGGTGTCGAAGACGTGGACTTCACGGTGGCCCGCGGCACCACCCACGGCATCGTCGGCGAATCGGGTTCAGGCAAGACGACCACGGGCAAGGCCCTGGCCGGTTTCCTCACACCCCAGTCCGGGCAGCTGCGCATCGGCGACTTCGACGCCGCCGAGTTCGGGCGGGGCCGTCCCTCCCGGCAGCGGCGGCGAGAGTTCCGGCGCACCGTCCAGCTCGTGCATCAGAACCCATTCTCCGCGCTCGATCCCAAGCATTCGATCCGCTCGACCCTGACAGAGCCTCTGCGCAACTTCCGCCTCGGCGATCGCGCCTCCCGGCCCCGGCTCGTCGCCGAGGCGATGGACCGGGTGGCGCTGCCGGCTGACTTCCTCGACCGCCGTCCCGCCGAACTCTCCGGCGGGCAGCTGCAGCGGGTCGCGATCGCCCGCGCCCTCATCGTCGAACCCGAGCTCGTCGTCTTCGATGAAGCGGTTTCGGCTCTCGACGTCACCGTGCAGGCACAGATCCTCACCCTGCTCGACGATCTGCAGAGCCAGCTCGACCTCACCTACGTCTTCATCTCCCACGACCTCGCCGTCATCCGTCAGATCGCTGATACGGTATCCGTGATGTCGCGCGGGCATCTCATGGAGACCGGCCCGACCGAGGAGATCTTCGCCCGCCCGCGCACGTCCTACACGCGGAGTCTGCTCGACGCGATCCCCCGTCCCGCGACACTGTCGTCGGACTCACCACCCGCGGACGATCGACCGCTCACCCCGACCCTGCTCACCACGGCAGCAGAAAGCTGAGACCCATGACCAGTCACCCCACCGACCATCAGGCGACGGGCCCGAAACTCGGATTCTTCACCCGCCTGCTCGAGGACGCCCCGGCCGCGCAACGCTACCGCTTCGCCCTCGAGCAGATCGAGACGGCCGAGGACTTCGGCTTCCATTCCGCCTGGGTCGCTCAACACCACTTCTCCGCGACCGAAGGCGGCCTCCCCTCCCCGCTCGTCTTCCTCTCCCACGCAGCCGCCCGAACCCGTCGGATCCGACTGGGCACCGCGATCATCACCTTGCCGATGGAGAATGCGGTCCGTGTGGCCGAAGACGCCGCCGTCCTCGACGAACTCTCGGTCGGACGGCTCGAGATCGGCCTGGGGTCGGGCGGAAATCCGAAGTCCTTCCCCGCCTTCGGCACGAGCTTCGAGGAACGTCGGGAGACGTTCGCCGACAATCTCGCGACCCTGCGCACCCTGTTCGCCGGCGGGCCGCTTCCCACCGCACACCGGCTCTACCCCGCCTCGAGTCCCGACCGGGCGAATCTCGACCGGCGACTGTGGCAGGCGACCTTCTCTTCGGGCGGGGCCGGGGCGGCCGGTGCCGCCGGGGACGGGCTTATGCTCTCGCGGACGCAGCCGCGTCCGCAGGACGATCCCGGGGCCCGCCTCGACGAGGTGCAGCTGCCCGTCATCGACACCTATCTCTCCCAGCTGCCCGACGGGGTCGAACCGCGCATCCTCGCCTCCCGCACTGCCGTGGTCGCCGATGCCGCAGACCTGCCGCGGCTGCGAGAGATCACCGAACCGGCGCTGCGGGCCGAGGCCGACCGCCTCGTCGGCTATGACACCTCAGGGCTGAGCCTCGACGAGCTCCTCGAGGCCACCGACACCTTCCTCGGCACGCCCGAGCAGGTGAGCGAACGGCTCCACCGTGACCGCGTTCTCGACCGGGCCACGGACGTCAGTTTCCAGGTGCATTCGGTGCCGGCGACGAATGAGACCGCTCTGCGATCGATCGAACTGCTCGCCACCGAGGTGGCCCCCGCCCTGGGATTCGCCGTGACCAAGGAGCGGGTGCACTGAGATGGCCGACATCATCAACCTCCTCGCGGGGATCGCTGCGAACGATCCTCTCGATGCCCTCCTTGACCACCGGGCCCAGGCCAAGGAGAACGCACAGCTGAGCTTCGAAGCGCTGCTCGAACCGGCTGATCCGGCCGAAGTGAGCTACCGCGACCGCTACGCGGTCGCTGCCTTCACTGCAGGCCTGCTCGGGGCTCCGCGCGCCGAGGAGTTCTACCGTGATCTGCTCCGCGATGAAGACGAGTCCGCGTCGTGGGCGGTCGCCGAACTCCTCGACGATGCGACCGCGGCTGCGGGTGCGGGAGCGGCTGCGGGACCCGGCCCGGACGACGAGTCCGATTCGGCTGCGATGTCCGGCGTGCACGGACCGTACGGCATCTACGAATCCTCGGCTCTGGCACAGGAGAGCGTCCCGGGTCCGTGGCTCGCCGCGCGAGAGGCGACGGCGGACCGTCTCGGCGAGAAGCTCGTGGCCGGACTCGAATTCGCTCATCTGCTCGTGCTCCATCCGCGCGATTGCCGTCCCGGGCATCTCGCGCTCCTGCTCGAGGCAGGATGGGACGAGGACGGCATCGTCACCCTCGCCCAGCTCGTGTCGTTCCTCAATTTCCAGATCCGCATCAGCACCGGTCTGGCAGCACTGACCAGTGCGACTCCGACGCCGGACGTTCCCGCACCTCGGACTCCGGGCTCGTCGGACGACACCTCCACCTCGGCACAGGTGGAGCGGGCACTGAGCCACGTCGGGGACCGGGTGAAGACCCATCCGACTCTCACACGGCCCGAGCTGTTCCAGCAGGCCGGGCTCGGCTGGGTGCCGTGGATCGCCCCCGTCGCCGAGGCGGATCTCACCGATGCCCAACGTGATGCCCTCGTCGAGGCGGGACGGGCGAAGAACCCCTATTTCCGTCTCCTCGCCCGCGATCCGGCAGCGTTGAAAGCGCGCACACTGACCGATTTCGACATCTTCTTCAACACCACTGACGGTGTGGGTCGGGCCGAACGCGAACTCGCGGCCACTGCGGCCTCGCGGCTCAACGGCTGCCTCTTCTGCGCCTCGATCCACGCGGATCGGGCCACCGAGGAATCGGGCCGACGGGATCTCGTGCAGCGGCTGCTCGATGAGGGCATCGGTACGACGTCCCGCCTCGGCGATCCGGTGTGGGATGCCGTCGTCGATGCCTCGGTTGCGCTCACGCTGACCCCGCAGTCCTTCGGACCCGATCACGTTGCCACGCTGCGTCAGGCCGGGCTCGACGACGCGGACATCATCGATGTCCTCGGCTGCGCGGCGTTCTTCAATTGGGCGAATCGCCTCATGCTCTCTCTCGGTGAGCCGGAGCTGCTGAAGCCGGGGAAGTGAGACGGACGACGACATCGTCGACGGTGGTCGGGTGACCGCTGGGGCCGAGGATCGTCCGTCGGGATTCCTCGGCGGTCATGACCGTCCATTCGTCAGGGTCGAAGCGGGCCGTGATGGAGGCGGCGGTCGCTGAGGCCTCGACCGGCGGCGCGGTATGCCCGTGCTCGTCGTGGTTGTGGTTCTTCGGACTCTGGCCGTGGTCGTGATGGAGGTGGCCGACGATGAGCAGTGTTCCGCCCGGTGCCACCCAGGACGCGATCCGGTCGTAGAACTCCAGCTGCGGAATCGCCGGGTGCGCGTAGTGGGTGGTGACGAGGTCGAACCGGGTCTCCGGCTGCCAAGCGGACAGGTCTGCCCGGACCCAGCGGATGTGGCGCTCCAGTCCGAGGGCCGCAGCCCGGTCCTGAGCCGTGTCCAAGGCCGTGTCGGAGATGTCCGCGCCGGTGACATTCCACCCCTGGCTCGCGAGCCAGAGCGCTTCCGTGCCGGCTCCGCAACCTGCGTCGAGCGCGGTTCCCGGTTCGAGTTCGCTGACTTGGTCGATCAGGTGCGGATTCGGGTCCCCGGAGCTCATCATCGCCCCGCGCTCTCCGCTCCAGGTGCCTTCCCAGTAGTCCTTGTCGAATGAGTGCGTCATCAGCCGACCCTTCCTGCTCGCCAAGCCTCCAGCTGCTCCACGGCCAAGTCGAGGTCCTCGTTGATGAGAATGGAGTTGATGTGCTGGGCGGCGAGCGCTCCTGCGGCCGCGGCTCCACTGACCTGAGCGCCGATGTCGGTGGCGTTGCCGGCCGCCCAGACTCCGGGCATCGCGGTCTGTCCGAAGGCGTCGGTCTCGATGAACGCGCCGGCCGGGTGCGAGGTGGGTTCGAGGCCGATGCCGGAGAACAGCTCTGATCGGGCGACCATCGGCGTGGCCACGACGGCGGCATCGACGGCGACGACATTCCCGTCGTCGAGACGCACGCCAGTGAGGCGGTCCTCGACGATCTCGAGACTGTCGATGCCGCCGTCGATGACGGGAATGTCGAGAGCCTCGAGTTTCGTCTGCTCGTCCTCGGTCAGCCGGTGGTCGCCGGCGAAGAGCATGACATTCGCACTCCACTGTCGGAACAGGAACGCCTTGTGGACTGCCATCGGGTCGGTGACCAACACTCCGATGCGGCTGTCGCGGACCTCCCAGCCGTGGCAGTACGGGCAATGGAGCACTCCGTGTCCCCACTGTTCGCGCACCCCGGGGATCGCGGGCAGCTCGTCGACCAGCCCGGTCGCGATGAGCAGGGTCCTGCTCCTGATCGGACCGGCTCCGCTCAGG
The DNA here is from genome assembly GCF_049804075.1 of Brevibacterium sp. FAM 24630. NCBI lineage: Bacteria > Bacillati > Actinomycetota > Actinomycetes > Micrococcales > Brevibacteriaceae > Brevibacterium > Brevibacterium sp. FAM 24630. The sequence continues at coordinate 121,557 of NZ_JBNBZD010000004.1, read as the reverse complement.
TTGAGTGTGAATCCGGTGTCATCACGCGTGACGCCGATGCCCTCGTCATCGACGATCTCCCCGCCGTATCCGCGGACCTCCTCACGTCCCCGCGCCAGCAGCCGGTCGGGGCGGATGCCTTCGTGGCCAAGCAGCCCGTGGACCGCTTCTGCCGGTGCGTTGCGAGGCTGTCCCGCATCGACGAGTGTCACCGCCCGACGTGCGCGGACCAGGGTCAGTGCGGCGCTCAGTCCTGCCGCTCCTGCTCCGATGATGACGACGTCTCGGAGAGCGTCGGTGTCTTCTGCCATGATCTCGTCCTCCCGATCGTTCCGGGACCGCCGCTCTGGCACCCGGATGTTCCGATCATGACGAGACCTGAGCGGTATTGCAATTGGATTTTCCGAATGGCAAACTCAGGGTCATGGATGATCCGATGAATCGCACTCTCGATGCCGTGGGGCCACGGCTGAAGCAGCTGCGTCAGCGCCGCGACATCACGTTGAGTGACCTTGCCGCCGAGACGGGAATCTCGATCAGCACACTGTCTCGGCTCGAAGCCGGCCACCGACGCCCCACGCTCGAACAGCTGCTGCCCCTGGCACGCGCCTTCGGAGCCACTCTCGACGAACTCGTCGACGCCCCGCCGACCGGCGACCCGCGCGTGAATATGCGCCCGATCCCTACCCGCGACGGGCGGACGATCCTTCCGCTGACACGACGGGCGGGAGGCATCCAGGCCTACAAGTTCATCCTCCCCACCGGATCAGACGATGCCGAGCCCGAGCTGCGCACCCATGAGGGCTACGACTGGGCGTTCGTCCTCAACGGCCGGCTCCGGCTCGTCCTCGGAGAGCACGACCTCATCCTCGAGCCCGGGGAGGCCGCAGAGTTCGACACCCGCACCCCGCACTGGTTCGGAGCCACCAGCTCAGGGCCGGTCGAGTTCCTCAGCCTCGTCGGCAAGCAGGGCGAACGCGCCCACGTCAGGGCGGCTCCGAAGCGGGCCGACTCCGTGTAGCGTCGGCACCCGCCCGCTTGCCCCCGAGTCTCAGCTCAGGCGACGTCCATGAGCGTCGAGCGGATGATGAAGCGGTTGCCCGTCGGTGATTCGACGCTGAAGCCGCCTCCTCGTCCCGGCACCACATCGATGGTCAGATGCGTGTGCTTCCAGTACTCGAACTGCTCGGTCGACATCCAGAAGTCCAGTCCGGCCTTCTCGGAATCCTCGATGGGCAATTCGAAGTGGCCCAGCAGGACGTCGGCCTCCGACGTGAGGAAGTCCCCTTCGGGGAAGCACATCGGCGACGACCCGTCACAGCATCCGCCGGACTGATGGAACATGAGCTGCCCGTGCTTGTCGACGAGGCCGGCGAGCAGGTCGACGGCGGCTTGAGTCATCGCCACTCGCGATCTCTCTTCGCCTTCGATCGTCGGTGTCGATTCGAGAACGGCTGTTTCGGCTGTATCACTCATCAGAAGAATCCTTGTGCGCTTTCGGAGTAGCTGACCAGCAGGTTCTTCGTCTGCTGGTAGTGGTCGAGCATCATCTTGTGGTTCTCGCGGCCGATGCCCGAGGACTTGTATCCGCCGAAGGCCGCGTGGGCCGGGTAGGCGTGGAAGTTATTCACCCACACACGGCCGGCTTGGATGTCACGTCCGGCCCGGTAGGCGGTGTTGCCGGTGCGCGACCAGACTCCGGCACCGAGGCCGTAGAGGGTGTCATTGGCGATCGAGATCGCATCGTCGTAGTCGGAGAACGAAGTCAGGGCGACGACCGGACCGAAGATCTCCTCCTGGAAGACACGCATCGTGTTCGTGCCTTTGAAGATCGTCGGCTGGATGTAGAAGCCGCCGGCGAGGTCTCCGTCGAGTTCGGCCTTGTCGCCGCCGATGAGCACCTCGGCGCCTTCGTCTCGGCCGATCTTGAGGTAGGACATGATCTTCTCGAACTGGTCGTTCGAGGCCTGTGCACCGACCTGGGTGTCGGTGTCGAGCGGATTGCCCTGCTTGATGGCGCGTACGCGTTCGACGCCGGCGGCCACGAAGTCGTCGAAGATCGAGTCCTGGACGAGCGCACGGGATGGGCAGGTGCAGACCTCTCCCTGGTTGAGCGCGAACATCGCGAATCCTTCGAGGGCTTTGTCCCGGTAGCTGTCATCGGCGTCCATGACGTCGTCGAAGAAGATGTTCGGTGACTTGCCGCCGAGCTCCAGGGTCACCGGGATGATGTTCTGCGAGGCGTACTGCATGATCAGTCGACCGGTCGTCGTCTCACCGGTAAACGCGACCTTGCGAATGCGCTTGTTCGACGCCAGGGGCTTTCCGGCCTCGACTCCGAAGCCGTTGATGATGTTGAGGACTCCGGCCGGCAGCAGGTCACCGATGAGTTCGGCGAGGACGAGGATCGACGCCGGAGTCTGCTCCGCAGGTTTGAGGACGACGCAGTTGCCGGCGGCGAGCGCCGGGGCCAGCTTCCAGGTCGCCATGAGCAGAGGGAAGTTCCAGGGGATGATCTGTCCGACGACGCCGAGGGGTTCCTGGAAGTGGTAGGCAACGGTGTCGTCGTCGATCTGCGAGATTCCGCCCTCCTGCGCCCTGATCGCCGAGGCGAAATAGCGGAAGTGGTCGACGGCCAGCGGCAGGTCCGCGGCCAACGGTTCGCGGATGCCCTTGCCGTTGTCCCAGGTCTCGGCGACGGCGAGCATCTCGAGGTTGTTCTCGATCCGGTCGGCGATCTTGAGCAGGATGTTCGCCCGCTCCGTGGTCGAGGTCTTGCCCCAGGCCGGGGCCGCCGCCCAGGCCGCGTCGAGGGCGGTCTCGACATCGTCTGCCGTGGAGCTGGGGATCTCTGTGAACACCTGGCCGGTGACGGGGGTGATGTTCTCGAAGTAGTTGCCGTCCTTCGGCGGCACCCACTCTCCGCCGATGTAGTTCTCATAGCGCGATTTGAACGTGATGAGAGAACCGTCGGTTCCGGGTGCTGAGTAGACTGCCATGACACTCCTTCGTGTGAGTCCATCCGCTCGGATTCCTCTGTCACGCCCGATGCACTGACCGGCGTCCACCGAGTCGATGGATAACGTCCTCTCACCATAGGCCGGACTGTCCGACGGGACAATAGGTCGGCGGTTCTCGGCAGAGAGTTCGTCCGCAGGCAGAACGGTGCTCTGCACGTGTCTCCTCGCGCCTCAGACCGCGATGATCGAACCGTTTGAGGGCAGGGACCCTCTGAACGATATTCGCCGAGCGGCGGCTCGCTCGATATCGGAGCCGTCGAGCGCTTGAACGTGCAGATGAGGTTCCGTGCTGTTGCCCGAGTTCCCGCAGCGGCCGATCTCCTGACCGACATGCACATCCTGACCCGGTCGAACCCGAGCACTGCCCCGCTGCAGATGGCACAGAGCCACGATTCCACCGGAGCTCTTGATCATCACATGGTTTCCGGCCAGCGCCCGCCACCCCGCTTCGGCACGCCTGCGCTGAGTCAGCGCATAGCCGAGTGAGGGCAGGCCCCGATAGGCAGGATGATCGAATTCGGAATCGTGGACGGTCATCACCGTGCCATCGGTCGGGGCGAGCACGGAACGGCCGAAGCCTGTGAAATTCTCTGGAGGCTCAGACCGCACCAGCGATCCGAGAGTGAAGACCGCCGACCTCCCTGCATCGTCGACCGGTACGAAGTCGATGCTGAAGGAGGTCGCGAACATCGTTGTACCATGACTCGGCACGCGATCGGCCGGGCTGTTCTGTACCAGCCAACGACCGGTGAAGGGGAACTCCAGGTCGAGACTTGCCGCTTCCATCGGATCCGTCATCGTCCGCGTCCAGTTCGCCGAATGGCAGCATAGAGAACCATATCCCTGCGCTCCCTGCCGATCATCTGATGGCCTGCCAGCACGCCTTCTCGCACGTAACCGGCGTGTTCTGCCGTTCGCAGTGACGAGACATTCCACGGTTCTATGAAGAGTGTGACTCTGTACAGACCAGGAATCGTCCACGCGAATTCGGTCAGCAGTGCCAGCGCCTCGCTCGCAAGTCCCTGTTTCCTCTGCGAAGGAACGATCGCATACCCTGCAGTCGCGCGCCCTTCCCCCAGCTCCTTCAGCCACAAGCCGCAATGACCGACAGCGTCGTCATCCGTCCGTCTGGCTATCGTGAATGAGAAACCGGTTCCCTCGCGATTCCTCTTCTGCTGGCGACTCAGCCACGCCTTCGCCTGCTGCTCCGTCGCGCAGCTCGGCAGCGATCCCGTCAGAGGCACATAGGGATCGGTCGAGAGTTCACGCGCCATTGCACTGTCTCGCGCTTCCACCGCTCGCAGGCGAACTCGACCACGAGCAGGAGACGTCGCCGGCCAGGGCGGAATTGCGGAGCTCGTCATATCAGCGGCTTGACCATGATCAGGCAGGGCGTGCTTTCGCCCCACAGGTCGGTCTCCTCGAGCGAAATGAATCCCGCCGTCTCGTAGAAGTGCCGGGTTCGCGCATAGTTCGCATCGCTGTGCGAAAACCCGAGAGTCTTCACTTGCAGCAATTTCACCCCACGCTTCCGGGCATCGGCACTGATCGCCCGCATCATCGCCGTCCCGACCCCCGCACCGTCCATGTCTCCATGGTGCGTGCCTCGTCGATGTATTCTGCATTCGATTCGGGCCTGCCGAACCATTCCGGCACGGTCGCAAGCAGACGCTCCACATCCTCGGGGACCGCTTCGTCGCGGTGTGCCGCCCATCGTGTCTGAGCCATGATCCCCATCTTAGGTGCGACACAGAACCGTCAACTCTGCGTTGTTAGACTCACGTCCATGAGTGAGCCCCAAAGCCCCGTCCTCCGTCTGATCCCGTATCTCGCGGCGATCACCGCGGCCGTCTTCATCACACTGCCGCGTCTCGGCGGCGACGGGGATCTGCTCATCAACCTCGTCTTCGGGGCCGTGGCGTATTTCGCCGCGTACTACATCGTCAAGCTCATCATCCACGTCATCGTCACCCGCATCGACGATGATCCTTCCTGACCCTACTTCTTCGCCTGCGCGGGCACGACGACCTTGCGGATGACGATGAGCGCCGAGGCGGCCACCGGCACCGCGACGACCGCACCGAGCACACCGCCGAGGGTTCCGCCGGCGATCGCTGCGATGATGACGAGCGCTCCGGGCACGTCGACAGCGGCCTTCATGATGCGCGGGCTGAGCAGATAGGCCTCGACCTGCATGTAGACGAGGTAGTAGATGCCTGCGGCGATGCCGAGCCCCGGCGAGACCATGAGGCACGATGCCGTGATGATGATCGCACCCGCGATTGGGCCGACGAGCGGAATGAGCGAGGCGAGGAACGCGATGAAGGCGAGCAGCGCCGGCAGGGGCGCGCCGATGATGGACAGGAAGATCGCCGAGCACACACCGTTGACGATTCCCAGGGACAGCTGGCCGAGGACGTAGCGTCCGATGGAGCGGGTGACCTCCTCGGTGACGGATTCGACCGTCGGCCGCGAGGAGGCCGCAACCAGGGAGAACATTGCGGATTTGATCGTCGGCATCGTCACGGCGAAGTAGATGGTGAGGATGACGACGATGATCACGCCGGTGAGGAAACTGAGGATCCCCGCCCCGATCGACACGACACCGCCGCCGACGGAGAGCACATTCTTCGGATCCGAGACCCATGCGCCGATGTTCGCAAACACCGCATCGATGTCGATCGCACCGGTGAACTGCTTTTCGAGTTCCGTCACCCACCCCGTCGCCGCGAGGTTCGCCACGATCCCGGGCAGATCCGCGATGAACGTCTGGATCTGACTGATCACGGCCGGGGCGATTAGCAGCGCCACCCCGACGACGATGAGGATGAAGGCTGCGACGACGATGAGGACCGCCAGCGAGCGCGGCACCTTGCGTGCGACGAACCACTGCACGATCGGGTCGAGTCCGAGGGCGAGGAACAGTGCCAGACCGACGTAGATGAGCAGGGTTGCCACGGACTGCAGCGCCGTCATCAGCGCGATCGCCAGTCCCACACCCAGAGCGCCGGTGAAGCCGACCCGGAATGCGTTGTTGAGTGTCAGGGATTTGCCCTGCCCAGTGCCCATGACCTCAAGTGTAACCAGCGATCATGCGCCGGTCGGCACTCTCACGTTAGGATCGGCTGGAGACCCCAACCGTAGAGAAAGTGGTATGTCGAGAATGAACGCAGAACCGAACAGCATCGATGTCTGGGAGGCGTTCCTCGACCCGCAGGGCGACTATTCGCTGCCCGACTTCACCGCGGTGACCCCGGAGGCCCTGTTGACCGCGGTTCACACGGCGACCGATTTCGCCCGCGCCGAGGTGGCCGCCATCATCGCTGATGAAGCGGAGTCCACGTTCTTCTCCACCACCGTGAGGTTCGAGTCCGCGTCCGTGCCGATGACCCGCATCGCCTCCGTGGCCGCGGCCGTCGAGTCGAATCATCTGCGTCCTGAACTCACCGACGCCATCGCCGAGGTGTGGGAGGTCCTGTCCGCGACCCGCACCGAGATCCTGCTCGACGTCGACCTCTTCCACCGGATCGAACAGGTCTCGGTCACCGACCTCAACCCCGAGGACAAACGGCAGCAGGAGCTCACCGTCGAACTCTTCGTCCGGGCCGGTGCCCGCCTCGGCGAGGAGGGCCGGGAGCAGATGGCCACGATCGCGGCGGAACTGACCACGCTGGAGAACTCCTTCTCCCGCGCCCTGCAGCTCGATACACGGGAACTGGCCGTCCACCTCGGCGAGGTCGAAGCCCTGGCCGGGATGAACGAGGACCAGATCGCGGCAGCGGCGACTCGCGCGAACGAGCGCGGGGTCGACGGCTACCTGCTGCCGCTGAACAACTTCACGCAGCAGATCGTGCTCGAATCCCTCAACACGGCGCAGACCCGTCGGCACGTGCTGAACAATTCGATGGCCCGCGGGTCCCGCGGCGGCGACGGGGACACCCGCACCCAGGTCGCTGACACCACGGCGCTGCGCGCCCTGCAGGCGCACCTGCTCGGATACCCCTCGTATTCGTCGTTCGCCATCGACAATCAGACCGCAGGCAACCCCGATGCCGCCGCGGACATCGTCTCTTCCCTCATCAATGCCGCGAATGCCCAACTCGATGAGGAGCTCGCGCAGGTCAAGGACCGCTACGGCCTCGAAGCCGTCGCAGCCGAGGACGTCAAGCACTATCTGGCGAAGTTCCGGGCCGATGAATTCGGCATCGACCCCGACGAAGTGGCTAAGTACTTCGAGTTCGACACCGTGCTCACCGAAGGAGTCTTCCGCGCCGCGACCGGTCTCTACGGCATCACCTTCGCCCCTTATGACGGAGTCCGTGCCTGGCACGAGGATGTCCGCGCCTTCGAAGTCACCGATACCACCGAACGCCCCCTGGGCCTGGTGCTCATCGACCCGTATGCCCGAGATACGAAGCGCGGCGGCGCCTGGATGGACCAGCTGGTTCCGGCCTCCCGCCTGACGGGGCTGCTGCCGGTCGTCACTCTCTCGCTCAACCTCGCCAAGCCGGGACAGGGACGGCCCACCCTGCTCAACCCGACCGAGCTGACGACCTTCTTCCACGAATTCGGCCATGTCCTCCACGGACTGTTCGCGAACTCGACATACCCGTCGACGGCGGGTACCGCGGTACCGCGCGACTATGTCGAGTTCCCCTCCCAGCTCAACGAGATGTGGCGCTTCCACCCGCAGGTCCTCCCCCACTTCGCCAAGCACGTCGACACGGGTGAGCCGATGCCGGCCGAACTCGTCGACGCCCTCATCGCCAGTGAGAAGTTCGGGCAGGGCTTCGACACGATCGAATACCTCGCCGCGGCCATGCTCGACCTGTCCTGGCATTCGCTCGAAGCCGGCGAGCACATCACCGATGTGCTGTCCTTCGAATCCGAAGTGCTTGCCGCTGCCGGGTTCTCCCCGCTCGTTCCGCCGCGCTACCGGTCGACGTACTTCGGGCACATCTTCGCCTCCGGTTATGCATCCGGCTACTACTCCTACCTCTACTCCGAGGTCATCGCCGCCTGGGTGAGCGAATGGTTCGACGAGCAGGGCGGGCTCAGCCGCGAGGCCGGCGATGCCTTCCGCGAGGCCATTCTCGCTCCCGGCTATTCGGTCGACCCGATGTCGGCGATCGAACGCTTCTTCGGCACCCGCCCCGATGTCGGCCCGCTCCTGCGCCGCCGCGGACTCGCCGAACCCGTGACCGAGGCCGAGGCAGAGACCGAGGTTGAGGCTGAAGGTACTGAAGCGGATGCGAACGCGGAGGCCGGCGCGGGAACGGGTGCGAGCCTCGGCGCGGAATCGGTGGGTGAGTCGGACCCCGCCGAGGAGGTCACTGCCGAGTCCGGGCCCGGAGCCGCCTCGTCGAGCGGGGAGACGAAGATCCACCCCAACCATGAGGCGGTCGCGGCCGATCTCGTCGCCGCGGGCATCGAACCGCGCATCGAAATCTTCACCGAATCGACGCCGACCGCGGCGACCGCAGCCGAAGCTCTGGGTATCGAGGTCGGGGCGATCGCGAACAGCCTCATCTTCTCCGCGGCCGGTTCCCCGGTGCTCATCATGGCCTCGGGAGCCCACCGCGTCGACACCGCGCATGTGGCGTCACTCATCGGAGTCGACTCGCTCGACCGGGCGAGCAAGGAACTCGTCCGTGAGGCGACCGGTCACGTCATCGGCGGTGTCGCCCCCTGCGGTCATCCGGGCCCGATTCCCACTTTCGTCGATGTCACGCTCAAGGATTATCCTGTTCTCTGGGCCGGCGCGGGGACGCCGAATTCGATGATGCCCCTGACGTATGAGCAGCTGCTCACCGTCACGGGAGGGAAGGAAATCACCGTTGTCGCAGAAGAGTCCTGAGGCGGAGTCTGGGCGCTCGGCGTCGGAGTCCGAACGTTCCGAAGCGGAGTCTGGGCAGCCGGGTCGAGCAGTCGACTCGGCGGACACCGACACCACCTCCGCTGCACGCTTCGCAGCTTTCGCTTCCTCTCGGGGCCGCTACTATGCGGTCTTCCTCGCCGTGTTCTGCGCGGTGCTCATCATCTCGAACATCTCGGCCACGAAGGTCATCGGCTTCGGTCCGATCGTCACCGACGGCGGCGCTTTCCTCTTCCCCATCGCGTACATCCTCGGCGATGTGATCAGCGAGGTGTACGGCTTCAAAGCCGCCCGCAAGGCTGTGATCACCGGATTCGGCCTGCAGATCCTCGCGACCTTCGTGTTCTGGCTCGTACTCATCTCCCCACCGGGGCCCGGCTATGAGAATCAGGAAGCCTTCGCCGCGGTGCTCGGCTTCTACCCGCGCATCGTCGCGGCCTCGCTCGTCGGGTACTTCGTCGGCCAGCTGCTCAATTCGTGGGTGCTCGTGGCCGTGAAGAAGCGGATGGGCGAGTCGAAGCTGTGGGTGCGGCTGCTGACCTCGACGGGTGTCGGCGAGTTCGTCGATACGCTGCTGTTCTGCGTCATCGCCTTCGCCGGAGTCATCCCGGGCCTCGACTTCCTCAACTACATCATCGTCGGCTTCGTCTACAAGGTCGCCGTTGAGATCATCTTCCTGCCCGTCACCTACCGGGTCATCAAACTCGTCAAACGCCACGAACCCAGTTACGAGCTCGACCCCGCCGGCGCTCACTGAGGCGTCGTCCGTCGCATTCCGGCCGGCGCTCGAGGCTCAGGTCACGCGAAACTCGAAAAAGTCGTCGCCAGCGGCGTTGTTTTCGAGTTTCGCGTGACCTGAGACGCTGAAGCCCTGCTGGCCACGGCTGCCGGACCCGAGCTACTTCGAGTAATAGCGGCCGAGGACCTCGGACTCGAGTTCGTCGAAGCGGCCATCGATCATCGCCTGCCGGATCTCGGCGACGAGTGAGACGACGAAGTGCTCGTTGTGGATCGTGCACAGCGTGGAGAAGAGCATCTCCTTCGCCTTGTACAGGTGGCGCAGGTAGGCCCGTGAGTAGTTCTGACACGTGTAGCACGAGCAGTCGGGGTCGAGCGGGCCGAAGTCTCTGCGGTACTTCGCCCCGGTGAGGTTGTACCGCCCATCGCGGGTGTAGATCGCAGCGTTGCGGGCCACGCGGGAGGGTGAGACGCAGTCGAAGGTGTCGGCACCGGTCTTGATCGCTTCGAACAGGTCATCGGGTTCGGAGATGCCCAGCAGATGCCGAGGCTTGTTCTCCGGCAGCTCCTCGCACACCCACCGGATGATGATGCCGAGGTTCTCCTTCTCCAGTGCCCCGCCGATGCCGAAACCGTCGAAGTCCATGGCCCCCAGGTCCCTGGCGGCCTTGCGCCGCAGGTCTTCGTACTGCGCACCCTGGAGCACCCCGAAGAGCGCCTGATAGGGCCGGTGCGAACGCTCCTCGGTGAGCCGGAAGTGCTCGTCGATGCAGCGGATCGCCCACTGTCGAGTCCGTTCGAGCGATTCCTCCTGGTAGCCGCGGGTGTTGACGAGCGTGGTCAGCTCGTCGAAGGCGAACATGATGTCGGCACCGAGCTCGTGCTGCACCCGCATCGAGATCTCCGGCGTGAAGCGGTGCATCGACCCGTCGAGATGCGATTTGAACGTCACCCCGTCATCGTCGACGTTCGACAGCCTTTCCTTGCCCACGGCCACGAGTTCGTCGTTCTGCACCCCCGTCGACTCCATCGAGATGACCTTCTTGAACCCCGAACCGAGGCTCATCACCTGGAATCCGCCGGAGTCGGTGAACGTCGGCCCCGGCCAGTTCATGAACTTGCCGAGTCCTCCGGCCTCGTCGATGAGGTCCGAACCGGGCTGCAGATACAGGTGATAGGCGTTGGCGAGCACCGCCTGCCCGCCGAGCTCGGCGACCTCGTCTGGGCGGACGGCCTTGACCGTGGCCTTCGTGCCGACCGGAATGAACGCGGGAGTCTGAATGTCTCCGTGCGGAGTGCGGAGGAGCCCGGTGCGTCCACCCGTGTCCATGCGGGTACCCACCTCGAAGCCGAACTGCGAACGGTCGTTGATGGGCGCAGTCTCGGATGCTGCCGGAGATTCGTCTGTAGTCACCGGACAAGCTTAACTAAGTCCATGACCTTTCCGCAGATACGCACCCACGCCGAGGCGACCGCCCCCATCGTCATCGACGGCGGGTTGGGCACCGCGGCCGAGGACCGCGGCATCGACCTCGACCACGACCTGTGGTCAGCCGAACTCATCCGCAGGAACCCCGACGCCCTCGCCGAGGTGCACGCCGCCTTCGCCGCATCCGGTGCCCGGATCCTCACGACCGCGAGCTATCAGGCGACGCCGCTCGGCTTCGAGCGGGCAGGAATCGGTGCGGCCGAGGGCCGTCGGATCGTCACCGAGAGCGTGCGGATCGCCCGAGCTGCGGCGACCGCAGCCGCAGGCATCGAATCGGAGGGCACAGGCACAGCCGCCGCGACGCCGCACAGGGTGCCGGCCGCAGCGAACGCGAACGCAGGCGAGGCATCGGCTGCAGCCACGAGTGCCGGACCTGCACACATACTCATCGCAGGCTCCGTCGGGCCATATGGTGCCGCGCTGGGCGACGGCGGCGAGTACACCGGTGCCTACCGTCTCAACTCCGAGGAGTACGCGTCCTTTCACCGTCCGCGCATCGAAGCCCTCGCCGAGGCGGGTGCGGACCTGCTCGCCATCGAGACCCAGCCGCGTCTCGACGAGATCCGCGCGATCATGAACCTGGCCGAAGAGGTGGGTCTTCCTGCGTGGGTGAGTGTGACCCTACAGGCAGGCACGGACACGACTCCGCACGACTGCCCCACCCTGCCCGACGGATCGAGCTTGGCCGAACTCGCTGAGGCAGCGTCCGTCTCGGTGGCGGTGAAAGCGATCGGGGTCAACTGTGTGCGTCCTTCGATCGTCGCCCCGGCACTCGCGGAACTCGCGCGGCACACGCAGCTGCCGCTCGTCGCCTACCCGAACTCGGGCGAAACCTATGATGCAGCGGCACTGGCCTGGGCCGGTGAGCGCACGGAGGCGGGAACCAACTCGTCGCCAGTGGCGGGGGTCGAGACGTGGCCGGTCGCGGAGTGGGCCCGACTCGGGGCGCAGATCATCGGCGGCTGCTGCCGGGTTCGGCCCGCCGATATCGCGGTGCTGAGCGGCGGTCTGGAACCCACTGGCTGCCAAGGGCCGACCGGCGACCGGTGATCGACCGGAAACCGACCAGCCACCGGAGACCGACCAGCGATCGGCCGGGACCGATAGGAGACCGGTGATCGACCGGCGACTCAGCCCTGAACAGCGGCCGAGACGTCCTCGACGATCCGGCCCCTGAAGTCTCAGCCGAGCATCTTGCCCGGGTTGAGGATCCCCAGCGGATCCACGGCGGTCTTGATCCCATCCTGCAGGGAGCGCGCCCCCGCATCGAGCTCACGGACCAGCCAGTCCCGTTTGAGGTACCCGACCCCGTGCTCGCCGGTGATCGTCCCACCGAGGTCGAGCCCGAGCTGCATGATCTCAGCGAACGTCTCCTTCGCCTCGGCCACGCTCGCCTCATCCGAGGCATCGAAGAGCACGCTCGGGTGCATGTTCCCGTCACCGGCATGACCGGCCGTGGACACCTCGACCGTGTGCCTGGCATCGATCTCGGCCAGACGTGCGAAGAACTCGCCGAGGCGGGACCGCGGCACGCACACATCGTCGATGAGTTCGCCCCCACCGATCGTCGACACGTACTTCTCCAGCGCTGGCGACACGGCCCGACGTGCGGCGACGAAGAGCTCGGAGTCGGCGGGGTCGTCGGAGAAGAAGACCTCGCTGGCCCCCTGCTCCTCGGCGATGGTCTGGAACGATTCGAGTTCTGCCACTCCGGAGGCCCCTGGAGCGTCGGACTGCACGAGCAGCAGCGCACCCGCCTCATCGGGCAGACCGAAGTCCCCATAGGCGTTGACCATCGCCACCGTCGCCCCGTCCATGAGTTCGAGCATCGAGGGTGCGGCGCCGGAGGCCATGTACGCAGACACCGTTCGGCCTGCCGATTCCATGTCCGGGAAGATGCCGACCCCGGTCACCGGCAGCGCCAGCAGCGGTTTGAGCCCCAAGGTGATCTCCACGATGACGCCCAGAGTGCCCTCGGAGCCGATGAACAGGGCAGCCAGGTCGAGGCCGGCCACGCCCTTGGCCGTCTGACGGCCCAGCTTCGTCACCGTGCCATCGGCGAGCACCACGGTCAGCGCCCGCACATAGTCCTTCGTCACCCCGTATTTCACACAGCACATGCCCCCGGCGTTCGTGGCAACATTGCCGCCGATCGTCGAAATCGCCACCGACCCCGGATCCGGAGGGTAGGACAATCCGTGCTCGGCCAGGGCATGCTTGAGATCCTGGTTGATGACACCGGGCTGGACCCGGCAGGTCTGATCGACCTCATCGATGTCGAGAATCGCATCGAGCTTGGCGACATTGAGCAGAATCGCCCCATCGACGGCGTTCGCCGCTCCGGACAGGCCCGTCCGCGCGCCCTGCGTGACGACGGGGACCCGATGCTCCGCAGCGAAACGCATCACCGCCGCCACGTCATCGATGTTCGCGGCCCTGACCAGAGCCAGCGCAGCACCGGCCGGACAGAACAAGGCCTTGTCCGACGAGTAGGAGTCGATGACGTCGCGGTCGGTCACAAGCGCATCCGGACTGAGCACAGAGGCGAGCTCCGGCAGCGGCGCTTGCGTGTTCACAATCGGGCCCCCGTTCTCAGTCGAATCCCCGCTCCCGGTCGAATCCGCACTCACGGTCGAGTTCGCACTCGTCGTCATAGAGCGGCAGCGACCTTGAGCACGCGTTCGAGAGCCTCATCGGGTCCGATGCTCACCCGCACACCGCCCTGCAGACGACGCACGGCTACGGCCTGTTCAGCGCAGGCGCCTTCGAACGCGACTGCCGCCTCGGGGTCGAGGGCGATCCACACATAGTTGCCCTGTGCCTCGGGGACCGTGAGACCCAGCTTGCGCAGCTCATCGGCGAACCGGTCGCGCACCGTCGCAACCTGCTTGGCCCGCACGGCCACCTCGTCGATCCGAGCCAGAGATTCCCGAGCCGCGGCCTGGGCACCGGCGGTGACGGAGAATGGGGCGATGACCTGGCGCAGCGCCGAGGCGATCTCGGCATCGGCGATACCGAAGCCCACCCGCAGACCGGCCAGCCCATGGGCCTTGGAGAAGGTTCGGGCGAGGACGAGATTCGGATGCTTCCGCCGCGCCGCCAGACCATCGGCCGCCTCGCTGGCGAATTCGAGGTACGCCTCGTCGAGAACGACGATGACGTCCTCGGGCACCTCGGTGAGGAACCCTTCGAGTTCGGCATCGGTGATCGTCGGACCCGTCGGGTTGTTCGGCGAGCACAGCAGCACGAGCCGGGTCGTGTCATCGATGGCCGCGGCCATCGCACCGAAGTCGTGGCGACCGTCGTCGAGGAGGTCGACGGGGCGCTTCTGCGCACCGCGGGCGGCCGCGAGGATCGGGTACATCTCGAACGACGGCCACGGGTAGACCACGGACGTGCCGTCCTCGAGCGTGATGTTCGTCAACGCTGACAGGACTTCGGAGGCACCGGCGCCGGGGACCACCTCAGCGGGTTCGACCCCGAGGTGGGAGGCGATATCGGCCACGAGCGCGGCCGACGTGGGGTCGGGATAGTTCCCCGGAATCGCCGAGGCGGAGGCGACGGCGTCGAGGACGCCTGGCAGCGGCGGCAGGTGGTTCTCGTTCGAGGACAGTTTGTACGGAGTCAGGCCCGGGGAATTGACGGGAGGCTTGCCGGGGGCATACGGAGGGAACTCGGCCAGCGCGTCACGGAGAAGGAAACGTTTGGACATGTGCCCATATTTGCACACCTTGTGGCACGCGACACAGACTGTCTTGCCAAAGTGTCCGATCGGTCGGATCTGCACGGTTTTCGCGGACACCCATCCGCTGTGAGAATGCTCTCCCACCGCGGGCCCCGGTCGGCCCTGGTTACGGCACTGCGGCATCCGAAGAGTACGCTGAGAGACAACTACAAGCAGTCAGTGACGAGGAATGAGAGTCCAAATGCCCTCACCGCAGGAAAAGGTCGACGTCGTCTTGATCGGCGGCGGCATCATGAGCGCCACGCTCGGTGCCATGCTGACCGAACTTCAGCCCGACTGGGACATCCGTGTCTACGAGAAGCTCGACTATGTGGCCACGGAGAGCTCGGACCCCTGGAACAACGCCGGCACCGGCCACGCCGCACTCTGCGAACTCAACTACACCCCCGAGGACTCCAATGGTCATATCGACCTGGAAAAGGCCTCGAACATCAACCAGCAGTTCCATCACTCGCGCCAGTACTGGTCCCACCTCGTCGACACCGGTGTGCTCACTGATCCGAAGTCCTTCATCAACCCCATCGCCCACGTCAGCTACGGACGCGGCGACAAGGGACGCGACTACATCAAGAACCGCTACGAGCAGATGGTGCGCAACCCGCTGTTCGCGGATATGGAGTACACCGAGGATCCGGCCACCCAGGCCGAATGGCTGCCGCTGATGTTCGAGGGCCGCGGCCCCGGACAGGTCAACGGCACCTCGCGCATCCAGCAGGGCACCGATGTCGACTTCGGCGCTCTGTCGAGTCAGCTGCTCAGCTACGTCGCCGACAAGGGCGCGACCGTGCGCACCAGCCACCAGGTCACCGACCTCGACCGTTCCTCCGACGGCTGGACGATCACCGTCAAGGATCTGCTCTCGCATGAGACCCATCAAGTGGGCGCGAAGTTCGTCTTCGTCGGTGCCGGCGGCGGAGCCCTGCCGCTGCTGCAGAAGTCCGGCATCCCCGAGGGACGCGGCTACGGCGGCTTCCCGGTCTCCGGCTACTTCCTGCGCACCGCGAACCAGGATCTCGTCGCCCGCCACCAGGCGAAGGTGTACGGCCAGGCCGCTCAGGATGCTCCCCCGATGTCCGTGCCGCACCTCGACACCCGTGTCGTCGACGGCAAGGACTACCTCATGTTCGGCCCCTACGCCGGCTTCTCGCCGAAGTTCCTCAAGAAGGGCCGTTTCACCGATCTGCCGTTCTCCGTGCGCGGAAACAACATCGCCACGATGCTCAATGTCGCCAAGGACAACACGGACCTCGTCACGTATCTCCTCGGTGAGCTCGCCGCGACGAAGAAGGCCCGCTTCGAGGCCCTGCACAACTTCATCCCCTCCGTCGACCCCAGCGACTGGGAGCTCATCCAGGCCGGTCAGCGCGTGCAGGTGATGAAGAAGGATCCGAAGAAGGGCGGTGTCCTTCAGTTCGGCACCGAACTCATCTCGTCCGCCGACGGTTCGCTGGCGACTCTGCTCGGTGCTTCACCGGGTGCGTCGACGGCCGTGCCGATCATGATCGAGCTGCTCAAGACCTGCTTCCCGCGTGAGTACGCGGGCTGGGAGAAGAACTTCAAGGACATGATCCCCTCGCTCGGCCGCGACCTCGCCGACGACGAGACGCTGCTCAAGGAACTCTCCGAGTACACCTCGCGGACCCTGCAGCTCATCTGAGTCGGTTCGTTCCAAGACTCAACTGCGCGCCGCCGAAACAGCGGAAACGACAACTGCTTGCCGGAATCACTTCCGGCAAGCAGTTGTCGTTTTCACGCTCGGTTCAGAGTTCGACCTGACGGTTGACGTCCTTGTAGAGCAGGTAGCGGAACCGCCCCGGTCCCCCGGCGTAGCAGGCCTGCGGGCAGAAGGCGCGCATGGAGATGAAGTCGCCTTCCTGCACCTCGACCCAGTCGCCGTTGAGACGGTAGACGGCCTTGCCTTCGAGCACGTAGAGCCCGTGCTCCATCTCGTGCGTCTCCGCGAACGGAATGACCGCACCGGCCTCGAAGGTGACGATGTTGACGTGCATGTCGTAGGCGAGATCCTCCGGATCGAGCGGACGCGTCGTCCGCCACCGGCCGTCGGTGCCGGGCATCGGCGAGGGCTCGACTTCGGCCTCGTTTCCGAACTTCGCCTCCGGGGTCAGCCCGGCCACGGGCTGATAGCGTTTGCGCACCCAATGGAAACGGGCCGCCTCGGTGCCGGTGGACTTCGCGGACCACGTCGAACCGGCCGGCAGGAACGCGAACCCTCCGGGGGTCAGAGTGTGGGCCTGCCCCTCGTGGGTGACCTCGAGCTGGCCGGCCATGACGAAGAGGAATCCTTCGACCTCGGGCTGCGGTTCCGGCTTCTCGGAGCCGCCGCCGGGGGTGACTTCGAGGATCGTCTGCGAGAACGTCACCGCTCCCCCGGCCACGGGTTTGCTCAGCACCCAGGACCGTGTCCCGGTCCATTCGGGAAGATTCGAGGTGACGATATCGCGCAGCACTCCGCGCGGGATGACCGTATAGGCCTCGGTGACCAGGGCGCGGTCGGTGAGCAGATCCGACTGCGGAGGGTGGCCTCCGGTCGGAGCCCAATAGGTGTAGGGATCGGTCGTCGTCATGGGCGGGGTCTCCTTCGGTCGGTGTGTTCTCAGTCCAGGGATCCGGTGCGGGCGAGCTGCCCGAGTTCGGCAAGGCTGAGGTTCGTGCGGGAGGTCACGAAATCCTCGGTGTGGGCACCGCAGACGAGTCCGCGGTCGAGGTAGCGGGCGAGCGCCTTCGCGGTCGCCGGTTCGTCGAGGACGGTCGAGTCCGCTTTGAACACATAGTTGTACAGGCGCTGGGCGGCCTTCGCTCCGCCTTCGCGGTAGAAGGCGAAGGTCGCGAGGAACCGGGTCGGCAGCTGATGCGGGTGGAGGTCCCAGCCCTGGTAGATTCCGCGCTTGAGATGGCGGCGCACGAGGCTGGCGTGCAGTGCCCACCCGTGGTGGACCTCGGCGGGTTCGCCCAGCGGGAGGATGTTCGTCGAACCGTCGGAGAGGTGGACCCCGGTGCCGGCGACGGCGAGCATCATCTGGTTCTTCGCGAAGTCCGCGACCGGGTGGTCCATGGCCTGGTAGGCCGCGGCCACACCCAGCGACGCAGAATAGTCGTACGTGCCGTAGTGCAGAGAGGTGACCCGACCCGCCCCCACATGCAGGGCCGGGGCCAGCGGCACGGTGCCATCGGCGCCGAGGATGAGCTGCGGGGTCTCGACCTGGATCTCGAAGGTCAGTGTGCCCTCGGCCAGGCCGTGTTCGGCTTCGAGGCTGCGGCAGGCGATCACCATGGCGCGCACCTGGTCGATCGTGGTGACCTTCGGCAGAGTGAGGACGAGGTTGTCCGGCAGCTGCCCGCCGGCCCTGACGAGTTCGGAGAGGAAGAGGTCGAGGGTGCGCAGCCCGCGGGCTCGTGTGTCCTCCTCCATGCACTTGAAGCGGATGCCCACGAACGCCGGTGCCCCGGTCTCGCTGCGCCCGGCCACCGCGTCGCGGGCGGCCTGGATCACCCACCGGTCTTCGCTCTCATCGCCCTGATCGCCGAACCCGTCTTCGAAGTCCAGGCGCAGGTCCTCGATCGGTTCGCGCTCGAGCTTCGCGGTGACCGCCTCGGCGAGCATTTCGGCTTCCCGGGCGACCTGGTGGAGGCTGGGCATCTGCCCGGCGGGGCCGGGGCCGGCTTCCTTGCGGGCGGCGGTGATGACGCGTTCGGCCAGTTGGAGCATGCCACCGTGGGCCTCGACGCATTCGAGCGCCTGCTGGCCCCACTGGTACGGCAGGTCCGGTGTCGTTCGGTCCCCGGGCACGTAGACGGTGTGCACGGGCTGGCGCACATCCCGTTCGCCCGGATAGCTCCGCTTCAGGAGCTCATCCGTGTCCCCCAGCAGTGAGTCGATATCAGCCAGTGTTGATCGTTCCACTTTCACATTCTCTTTCTCTGCACAGGATTCAACGGCGGGGCGGCGATGCCGGGCCTGTGTTCATTGTCTCTCATTCCCCGCACCTGGGCACGGCGACTCTCGGAGCGGCCGCGCTCCGTTCAGGACGAAACCGCCGCGACCGCCTCGGCAACCTTCGCCGCGACCTCGGGGTCGAAGACCGAGGGGACGACGTAGCCGGGGTGGAGTTCGTCCTCGGGGATGCACGAGGCGATGGCGTCGGCGGCCGCGACCATGATGTTCTCGTCGATGTCGGTCGCCTCGGCGTCGAGCAGGCCGCGGAAGATGCCGGGGAAGGCGAGCACATTGTTGATCTGGTTCGGGTAGTCGCTGCGTCCGGTGGCGACGACGGCTGCGTACTTCAGCGCCTCGGCGGGGTCGACCTCCGGGTCGGGGTTGGCCATGGCGAAGACGAGGGCGTCGGAGCTCATCGCCTGGATGTCGGAGCCGTCGAGGACGTTCGGGGCGGAGACGCCGATGAACACATCCGCGCCGACGACGGCCTCCTTGAGGGATCCGTCGAAGCCTTCGGGGTTCGTGTTCGCCTGCAGCCACTTCTTGTGCTCGGTGTCGACGGTCGAGTGCGGGCCGATCGCGCCGCCTCGTCCGCAGGCGATGATGTTCGTGGCCCCCGCGACCTGGAGGAGTCGGATGATCGCGTTACCGGCCGCCCCGACGCCGGAGATGACGATGCGCAGGTCCTCGATCCTCTTGCCCACGACCTTGAGTGCGTTCTTCAGTGCGGCCAGGGTGACGACGCCGGTGCCGTGCTGATCATCGTGGAAGACCGGGATGTCGAGCTCTTCGCGCAGTCGGGCCTCGATCTCGAAGCAGCGCGGGGCGGCGATGTCCTCGAGGTTGATGCCGCCGTAGGCCGGGGCGATGGCCTTGCAGATCGCGATGATCTCCTCGGTGTCCTTCGTGTCGAGGGCCACCGGCCAGGCATCGACGCCGGCGAACTGCTTGAACAGCACGGCCTTGCCCTCCATCACGGGCATGGCCGCTTCGGGGCCGATGTCGCCGAGTCCGAGCACCGCGGTGCCGTCGGTGACGACGGCGACGGTGTTGCGTTTGATCGTCAGCCGCCGGGCATCGTCCTTGTTCTTCGCGATCGCCTGGCACACGCGGGCCACGCCCGGGGTGTAGGCGCGGGAGAGATCATCGCGGTTGCGCAGGGGCACCTTCGAGGCGGATTCGAGTTTGCCGCCGAGGTGGAGCAGGAAGGTCCGGTCCGAGACCTTGTGGACCTCGACCCCGGGCAGCTTCTCCAGCGCGTCGGAGACCTCACCGGCATGGGCGACGTCGCGGGTGTCGGCGCTGACGTCGATGGTCACCGTGTGCGGGGTGGATTCGACGACGTCGAGCGCCGTGACCCCCGCACCGGTGGCCGCGGCTGCGGCCACGAGGTCGGACGTCGACGACTCTCCGACGGTCGTGCCGACGCGCAGGGTGATGGAGTATCCGGGACTGGTTGCGGCCATGGGCAATATCCTCTCTGATATTGATTTTCCGTATTACGGACATTATCTTCTACCTAGTGGAAATTCTAGAGGTTATTCACCGATTCGGAAAGTTTCTTCCATTTCGGGATTAGACTGAACCCAGTTTCACAGCCGAAACATCCCCCGGAAGAAGGATGATCGATGAGCAGCAAGGACACTCCTGCAATCCGCCAGACCAAGGGCGGTGTGCAGTCCGTCGAGCGTGCGTTCGGTCTGCTCGAATGCATCGCGAACTCCGCGGGCTCGGCGACGCTGAGCCATATCGCAGCCGACGTCAACCTGCCCTTGCCCACAATCCACCGTCTGCTGAACACGCTGGTCAACCTCGGCGTGGTCCGGCAGCTGCCCAATCGCGGCTATGCGCTGGGTCCGGGGCTCGTGCGGCTGGGCAACCTCGCCGGCTCCCAGCTCGGGGCCATCGCCCGCCCCTACCTGCGCGACCTCGTCGCCGAACTCGGTGAGTCGGCGAATGTCGCGACGATGGACGGGGACATGGTCGTCTACGTCGATCAGGTCGCCTCCGAACGTCAGATGCGCATGTTCACCGAGGTGGGACGCCGGGCGCATATGCACGACACGGGCGTCGGCAAGGCGATCCTCGCGGGTCTCGACTCCGAGCAGGTCCGCCACATCGTCACGACCGCGGGCATGCCCACACCCACGGAGTTCAGCATCGGTTCGGTCTCCGAGCTCGAGGCCGAGCTCGAGCGCATCCGCGAACGCGGCTATGCCATCGATGAGCAGGAGCAGGAGCTCGGGGTGCGGTGCTTCGCAATGGCGATCCCCGATTCCCCCGCACCGCTGGCGATCTCGGTGTCAGGGCCGGTCAGCCGCGTCGACAAGAGCTTCGCCGACCGCGCCGTTCCGCTTCTGCGGGCCGCCGCCGACCGCATCTCCGCGGAGATGCAGGGCACCGACCGGTAGTCGGCGCCACCAGTCGTCTCCGCCGAAACACGGGCGTTGGACCGAGACCCGGGTGTACACCCGTGCTTCGATCCAGCGCCCGTGTTTCGGTGCCGAAGCCCAGGGGCTTGCCCTGGGGATTGCCCAGAGCATGCCCAGGGCCGGGGTCTTAGGAATCGCCGCCGGCGGTTCCCGAGGTCCCGGCGTTGACGTCGGTGAGTCGGTAGCGTCGGGCCGCCTCGGCGGGGGTGCCGGGATCGACCTCCCCGCGTTCGGCCAAGAGCTGCAGGGTTCGGACCACCATCGAATGGGCGTCGATCTTGAAGTGCCGGCGGGCCGCCGCCCGAGTGTCGGAGAAGCCGAAGCCGTCGGCACCGAGTGTCGCGAAGTCGTGCGACAGGAACGGCCGGATGAGGTCCGGCTGGGTCGAATCGAAATCGCTTGTGGCCACGATCGGTCCGGCCTCGGCCCCGAGGCGCTGGCGCACATACGGCACACGCGGTTCCGCCTCGACCTCGTGCAGCTTCGCCGCCTCCACTTCGAGGGCGTCCCGGCGCAGCTGCGCCCACGAGGTCACCGACCACACGGCCGCATCGACGCCCCAGTCCGCGGCGAGCAGCTCGCGGGCCTCAAGCGCCCAAGGCACGGCCACGCCGGAGGCGAGCAGCTGCGCTTGCGGGCGGGACCCCGGTTCCGCCTCGGCGCCGGATCCGGCTTCCGCGATCCGGTGGATGCCGCGCAGGATGCCCTCGACGTCGACATCATCGGGTTCGGGCGGCTGGAGCATCGGTTCGTTGTACACGGTGAGGTAGTACATGACATTGCGCACATCCTCGCCGAGGTCGTGCTCGCCGTACATGCGATGCAGCCCATCACGGACGATGTGGCCGATCTCGTACCCGTAGGCCGGATCGTAGACACGTACGGCCGGGTTCGTGGCCGCCAGCACCGGCGAATGCCCATCGGCGTGCTGGAGCCCCTCCCCGGTCAGGGTGGTGCGTCCGGCAGTGGCGCCGATGATGAACCCGCGGGTCATCTGGTCACCGGCGGCCCAGAATGCATCGCCGGTGCGCTGGAAGCCGAACATCGAGTAGAACACATAGATCGGGATCATCGGTTCGCCGTGAGTGGAGTAAGCGGTGCCGGCGGCGGTGAATCCGGCGGCGGCACCGGCCTCGTTGATGCCCACGTGGAGCAGCTGACCCGAGGTCGCCTCCTTGTAAGAGAGGAAGAGCTCACGATCGACGGCGAGGTAGTTCTGCCCGTTCGGGTTGTAGATCTTCGCGGTCGGGAAGAACGCGTCGATGCCGAATGTCCGGGCCTCATCGGGGATGATCGGCACGATCCGCTCGCCGAGTCCCTTCTCCCGCATGAGGTCCTTGAGCAGTCTGACGAAGGCCATGGTCGTCGCAGCCTGCTGCTGGCCCGACCCCTTCTTCGTCTGTGCGAACGCCTTGTCGCTGACCGCAGGCAGGGTCACCTTGCTGTTCTCCGGCTTCCGCGCCGGCAGGAACCCGCCGAGCTCGCGGCGCCGCTCAAGCAGGTACTGGATCTCCTCCGTTTCGGTGCCCGGATGGTAGTAGGGCACCGCGTAGGGGTCGTCGTCGATGACCTTGTCGGAGATCGGGATGTCCATCCGATCGCGGAAGGCCTTGACGTCGGCGGCGGTGAACTTCTTCATCTGGTGCGTGGCGTTGCGGGATTCGAAGCTCGTACCCAGCCCGTAGCCCTTGACCGTCTGGACGAGGATGACCGTGGGCCGGCCCGTGGTGTTCACCGCCCGCTGATAGGCGGCGAAGACCTTGTGGTAATCGTGGCCGCCGCGCTTGAGGTTCCAGATGTCGTCATCGCTCAGGTGCTCGACGAGGCCCTTGGTCACCGGGGAGCGGCCGAAGAAGTTGTCGCGGATGAATCCACCGGATTCGGCTTTGAAGGTCTGGTAGTCCCCGTCGAGGGTCTCGTTCATGATCCGCACGAGTTCGCCGGTGCGGTCGGCGGCCAGGAGGTCGTCCCATTCTCGACCCCACAGGACCTTGATGACGTCCCAGCCGGCGCCGGTGAATGTCGCTTCGAGCTCCTGGACGATCTTGCCGTTGCCGCGCACGGGCCCGTCGAGGCGCTGGAGGTTGCAGTTGATGACGAAGGTGAGGTTGTCGAGCCCCTCATTCGCGGCCAGCTGCAGGGCCCCGCGCGATTCGGGTTCGTCCATCTCCCCATCACCGAGGAACGCCCACACCCGCTGATCGGTGGTGTCCTTGATCCCCCGGTGGTGCAGGTAGCGGTTCATCTGCGCCTGATAGATCGCGTTGATCGGACCCAGCCCCATCGACACGGTCGGGAACTGCCAGAATTCGGGCATCAGCCGCGGGTGCGGGTAGGAGCTCAGCCCGTGCGGAGCACGTGAGACCTCCTGCCGGAACCCGTCGAGATCGGCCTCGCCGAGGCGGCCCTCGAGGAACGCACGCGCGTACATTCCCGGTGAGGCGTGGCCCTGGAAGAAGACCTGGTCGCCGCCGCCGGGATGGTCCTGGCCGCGGAAGAAGTTGTTGAATCCGATCTCGTAGAGGGTTGCGGCTCCGGCGTAGGTGGAGATGTGTCCACCCACGGAGATCTCGGGCCGCTGCGCGCGGTGGACGAGCATGGCCGCGTTCCAGCGCAGCCACTTCCGGTAGCGGCGTTCGATCCGCTCATCGCCGGGATAGGTCGGTTCCTGATCGGCGGGGATCGTATTCACGTAGTCGGTGGTGGTGACCTTGGGCTGGGCGACGGAATTCGTGGCTGCGCGACGGCGCAGCGCCTCCATGATCTCGCCGGCGCGCAGGGTTCCGCGCACGTTGACGAGTCCCTCCCAGGACTCGAGCCATTCATCGACCTCTTCGTCGGTGGTGCTCCTCAGACTCGCCGAGGTGGTGTCCTGTGTCATTTCGGGGTTTCCTTCTCACGGGGTCCGGGCTCCCGGAGCCGTGTCCCGGCCGGGAGCCCGGAGACTGAAAGACCTGCTGCAGCGGCTCTGCTGACTCAGCAGGTGGTGCGCCGGGTCAGCAGAAGCCGGCGATCTGTGCCCACGCGTCCTTGTTCTCGTCGACGCCTTCGCGGGTGAACGTGGCTTCGATGAGGCCGTAGGGACGGTCGGCGACGATGAAGACCTCGTTCGGGTTCTCGAGCCCGAACCGTTCGATGTCGTAGAGGAAGTGGTGCTTGTTCGGGCAGGAGAAGCGGATCTCGTCGATCTGCGGCACGGCCTCGATGACCTTCTCACCCATCTGGTAGAGGGTGTGCTGCAGAGCGTGGGAGAAGTGGTCGGTGAAGGAGTCGAGGATGATCTCCTTGACCTGCTTGTACACGGCCTCGAAATCGAGATCGGTGGAGTTGTAGATCCACCGGGTGGCGATGTCGGTGGCGAGGATCCGGTCCTCGGTCTCCGGCAGGGTCGTGTACTTGTCCTTCGGGTAGCCGACGAAGCCCGATTCGGTCGTCTTGAGCACGGTGAGTCCGTTGAAGCCGGAGATCAGTGTGTCCTTGTCGCCGTCACGGGTGAACACGGCGGTGCGCACCTCGGGGGCGGACTTGAAGAACGAGTGATTGTGATCGTTGATCCGGCTCCAGCCGTACTCCTCGGCTTCCCAGCGTCCGCCGGTGACCCAGTCGAAGCTCGAGGTGAAGTGGTCGGCCAGACCCATGATGAACTGTTCGGGCGAACTCACGCCCAGTTCCTTGGCCTTCGCGAAGACCGTGTTCTTCTGCGTATCGGTGGCGACGACGTGTTCGTTGTTGCCTTCGGTGTGCGCGGTCTCGAAGTCACCCCACAGCTGTGAGGTGACATTGAGATCGCGGAGTTCGTGGCGTTCGGAGTCGCGGTAGACCCGCATCAGTCGGTTCTCCGCCTTGCCGTACTGGTTCGATGTCAGTCGGACCTTGCTCATCTTGGTATTCCTCCAGTTCGTCGGCATGCGGGCATGCGCATACCGTGACCATTCGATTGACGAGGCCTGCCGGCGAGTTTCCGGTCGGCTTCGGCGGTTTGTTGAGGATCTGATCCTGCAGGGGGCCTGCTTCCCCTGATGTCGCTGTGGGGGCGGCTCAGCTGCCGCGGTAGGTGCTGTAGGCGAAGGGGCTCAGCAGCAGCGGGATGTGGTAGTGAGCCTGCCCGGCCTGGACGGTGAAGTCGATCGTCACCACGGGGTGGAAGTGGTCGATGTCCCGGGCGGCGAAGTAGGCGCCGGTGCCGAAGACGATCCGGTAGTCACCGGGTTCGAGGTGGTCGGGGCCGAAGTCGGAGACGCGCCCGTTGTCGTCGGTGCGGGCCGAAACGATCTCTTCGTCGCCCGCGTAGAGGGTGACTTCGAGGTCTGCGGCAGGAGTGCCGACGGTCGAGTCGAGGGCGTGGGCGGTGATGAAGCTCATGCGAGGATTCCTTCGAGTCTCAGGGCGGCGATCTGGATCAGCTGTTCGCCGACTTCGGCGGTTTCGTCCGCATCGGTGTTGTCCATGCGCCGCTGCAGCTCGGACAGGACCTCTGCGGGTGTGCGCCCGGCGGCACGGATGAGGAACACTCGGTCGAAGCGTTCCTCGTAGGCGGCGTTTCCGGCGGCCAGCTGCGATTGCACCTCATCGTCGAGGGTGCCGAGTCCGGCCTGTTCACGACTCGAGTGGGCCGCCTCGGCGCTCTGTCCCTTCGCTTTCTCCCCGATGCGGGGGTGGTGGGACATGGCGGCGTCGATCTCGTCGGTGCGCAGCGGGGCGGCGTCATTGCGTGCCGACTCCAGCGCGGAGTCGAGGTCGGGGAACGGCCGTGCGGCGATGACCGCGTCGATCCACCGGTCGACGTCGAGGCAGGGGCGCAGAACATTCCGGGCCTCGTCGGCTGGGAGTCGATTGAACTCGGCCAGGTCCACGGTGACCTCCTTGACGTGCACTGACGGGTTTTCACGGTTCGGAATACCATTTCCGAACAACTGGTTCGAGTGTGCTGGGCCTGCGCGGCAATGTCAAATTGCTCACACCATTTTGTGGAAACTTTATTCCGAATCGTGGATAATGGCATGAGGACGATCCCGCTCCCGACGATGAGGTTGAATGAGGGAATGAGCGACACATCTTCGACACACAGCACCTCGGCACCGGCCGCACGAACAGCTGCGGCCGCGTACCCGAGGATCGTCTGCGCCCCTGATTCCTTCAAAGGCTCGGCATCCGCGCCGGCGGCCGCGGCCGCTTTGGCCCGCGGCGCCCGCACGGCCTTCCCGCACGCCGCCGTGACCGAGCTGCCCTTCGCCGACGGAGGGGAGGGCACTCTCGATGCGCTGCTCGCGGTCTGGGGAACCCCGCGACGCACCGTGGACACGGTCGACGCCCTGGGCAGGGCCGCCTCGGCGGCGTTCGGCATTTCCCCCGACGGCACGACTGCAGTCATCGAGGCCGCGCAGGCCAACGGACTGCCCCAGGTCTCGGACGTGCCGCTGCAGCCCGAGCGCGCCGACACGTTCGGGGTCGGCCTCATCGCCCGGGCCGTGCTCGATCTCGGCGTCGAGGAGATCCTGCTGTGCATCGGCGGTTCGGCGAGCACCGACGGCGGAGTCGGCATCGCCGCGGCCCTCGGCGCCCGCTTCGTCGATGCCGGCGGCGCTTCCGTCACTCCCGGCGGCGGAGGGCTGGCCGCGGTCGCCGCCGTCGACACCACGGATCTCGACCCGCGCGCCCGCACGGTGCGCTGGCGCATCGCCGTCGACGTCGACAATCCGCTGACCGGACCCCGCGGAGCCGCCGCGGTCTTCGGCCCGCAGAAGGGCGCCGACGCGGAGTCCGTGACCGTGCTCGATACGGGGCTCGGCCACCTCGCCGAGGTGCTCGCCGCCTCCCCCACCGAGGCCGAGGCACTGGCTGCGACGCCGGGGTTCGGGGCCGCCGGCGGTATCCCATTGGTGCTCACGACGCTGTTCGGCGCCGAGGTGGTGCCCGGCTCCACCATGGTCGCCGAGACCGTGGGACTGGCCGCGGCCCTGGCCGAGGCCGACATCGTCCTCACCGGAGAGGGATCGTTCGACTCGCAGTCCCTGGGCGGGAAGGTCGTCGCGGCCGTGCGGCACCACGCCCCCGCCTCGGCGCGGGTGATCGTCATCGCCGGACGCGTCGGGCTCTCGCCCGCGCAGTGCCGGGAGGCAGGGATCACGGCCGCTCTGTCGATCGCACCGGGCCCGGCCGATCTGACCACCCTGTCCGAGCGCGCCGAAGCGCTCATCGAGGACACGGCCGCGCATGCGTGCGCACTCGTGGCCGCTGGAAGCACCACTCAATGACGAAAGGATTCACCATGATCACTCAGACTCAGCTTGCCGTCGGGGACATCGCTCCCGACTTCTGCCTCACCGACGCCGAGGGGCGGACCGTGTCGAAGGAGGACTACGCCGGCCGCCGCGTCATCCTCTACTTCTACCCGAAGGCTGCCTCGCCGGGCTGCACGACCGAGGCCTGCGATTTCCGGGACAATCTCTCCGCGCTCGCGGCCGCCGGGTTCGAGGTCCTCGGCATCTCGCCCGATGATACGGAGTCGCTCAAGGAATTCGCCGCCGAGGAGGGGCTGACGTTCTCTCTGCTCTCCGATGAGGGCGCTGCCGTCGCGAAGGCCTACGGCAGCTACGGGCAGAAGACGATCGGCGAGCACACCTTCCAGGGCACGCAGCGTTCAACCTTCGTCATCGGCGCCGACGGCACCCTCACCCACGCCGAATACAATGTCGACGCGCGCGGCCACGTCGCCCGCCTCCGCACCCAACTCGGTGCCTAATTGCTACCCGACGGCGGCCCAGCAACCTCGCGCCAGGTTGCTGGGCCGCCGTCGGGTGCTTCCGCGATCATCCGGTGCGCAACCGTGAGGCGAGCACGCCGAGGATCCGCTCGAAGGGCGCGGTGCGGAAGAGTTCGCCGAAGGTCAGACGGATGACCTTGTAGCCTCGGGCTTCGAGAGCGGCCTCCCGTGCCTTCTCTGCGGCGATGCTCGCGCGGGGAGTCCGGCCGTTCATCGTGTACTTCTCAACGCCGTCGATCTCGACGATGAGTTTGGCGTCCCGATGGCAGAAGTCGACGCGGGCAAAGACCTCGCCGTGGTCACCGAAGAATTCGACCTGCGGTTCGAAGCCGGCGACCCCGTGTTCGAAGAACCGCACGGCGGCGATGGACTCCGACGGTGCCTCCCTGCGCCCGTCGGTCAAGTTCAGCGCGCAGAGGACGGCAGCGTCGCCGCGGGATTCCGGGCACTCCTCGAGGACGGCCTCCAACCGCAGCCGGCTTGTCAGACGTCGGCGGATCGCCTCGTCGAGCATCGGCACGGACACATCAGGGTCGTAGTCGCGGGCGACATCGATGAGCGTGCGCTCCACCGTCGTCACCGCGTAGATGCCGACCATCTTCCGATGCGCCGAGGGGATCTCCCGGTTGCGGACGTAGAGGTGACGGTACTTGCGGCTGACGTTCGGTCGGAACACCTCCACCCGCGTCTGTGCAGGGTAGGCAATCGGCAGACCGTGGACGAGGGCGGCCGAGAGGTGGGAGAAGACCTCGCGACCCTTCGTCACTCGCCAGCGCCCGGATGCAGTGTGGATCTGTTCGGCACGGGTGCGGATGAGGACCCGCAAGGGTTCGATCTCATCGCGCATATCGTCTCGGTGGGCGAACTCCTCGAAGTCCTCCTCACTCAGTGCCGCCCAGATGGCTTCATGCCGTGCGTCTTCGCAGGACCCGGTCGCCACATACCGCCCACGGGCGATGCGTCTCAGACAGCAGCGCACAGCGCGTCTGACTTCGTCCTTGGAAAACCCCAGCCGATACAGCTTCGCGGTCGTCATACACAAGTACATGACACCAAACTGCATCATTCGACTCCGAACGGCAATAGGCGAAGGCAATCTGTGGATAACTTCTTCCCCGGACTACCCGACGGCGGCCCAGCAATCTCGCGCGAGGTTGCTGGGCCGCCGTCGGGTAGTAAGGGAGGGTCAGCGGGCGGTGAGGAGGTGGCCGGTCGGGGTTTCGAAGTCGACCGGGGCTCCCCGCAGCAGCGTCTGCACCACGCGACCGCGGACGGCGCGGGAGTCGTACGCGCTGATCTGGTTGCGGTGGTAGAGATCCGTGGCATGCACGGTCCACTCCTCGTCGGGGGCGAATACGGCGAAGTCCGCGTCATTGCCCTCAGCGATCGCACCCTTGTTCGCCACCCGGGCCACGGCCGCCGGTGCCGCGGACATCCAGCGGACCACCTCGGCGAGGTCGATGCCGCGCTTGGCCGCCTCGGTCCACACGAGCGAGAGCCCCAGCTGCAGCGAGGAGATTCCGCCCCAGGCCGCACCGAAGTCACCGGTGTCGAGCAGTTTGAGTTCGGCCGTCGACGGCGAATGATCGGAGACGATGCAGTCGATCGTGCCGTCGATGAGTCCCTGCCACAGCGCCTCCCGGTTCGACTCCTCACGGATCGGCGGGCAGCACTTGTGCGTCGTCGCCCCGTCGGGGATCTCCTCGGCGGTGAAGACGAGATAGTGCGGGCAGGTCTCGACGGTGAGCTTGATGCCTTCCGCCTTGGCCGCAGCGATCTGGTCGAGCGAATCCGCCGAGGACAGGTGGAGGATGTGCGCCCTCGCCCCGGTCGCCCGCGCCGCGTCGATGACGCGGGCGATCGCGACGTTCTCGGCCTCGCGCGGACGCGTGGCGAGGAAATCAGCGAACTTCGGACCCGAGTTCTTCGGCGCTTCAGCCATCACCGCATGGTCTTCGGCGTGGACGATGAGCATCCCGTCGAAAGCGGCGATCTCGGCCATGTCGGCGGCCATCTCATCCGGCTCCAGCGGAGGGAACTCCTCGACCCCGGAGTCCTCGAGGAAGCACTTGAACCCATAGACCCCGGCCTCGTGCAGAGGACGCAGATCCGCGGTGTTGCCGGGGATCGCCCCGCCCCAGAAGCCGACATCGACGAAGGCCTTGGGGCCGGCGACCTCGCGTTTGGCGTCGAGCGCGGCGACGCTGACCGTCGGCGGCAGCGAGTTCAGGGGCATGTCGACGATCGTCGTCACTCCCCCGGCCGCGGCCGCGCGAGTGGCGCTGGCGAATCCCTCCCACTCGGCACGACCGGGATCGTTGACGTGGACGTGGGAGTCGACGAGCCCGGGCATCAGCACCTGATCGGCTCCAACCTCGATGATCGTCGCCCCCGCCGAGGCGGCCGTATCCAGATCCTGGCCACCGCGGGCGATCGCAGCGATCCTTCCGTCCGCGACACCGATCTTCACGGAGTCGGTGCCGTCGGGCAGCAGAGCCCTCTCGGCGTGGATGATCAGATCGAAGTTGGCGTCATTGCTCAATGTTCCTCCTCAGTCGCCCGACCCGGGCGGCCGGTGTATGCGGGTTCGGTATACCGTTCTAGCCTACTCGTCCCGGGCGTTTCGGCCCAGCCTATTTCGCTGCGGCCAGTTCTCCCATCGGTGTCAGCGCCGTCGGAGCGTCCGCCGGGGTCTGGGCCAGGGTCTCGAACTCGTTGATCGCATCGAGCGCGGCTCCCATCGAGATGTTCGTGATGCGTTCGAGGATGACCTCGACGACCACGGGCACCTGATGTTCGTCCATAAGTTCCTTGGCCACGCGCAGTCCTTCGCCGATGAGCTCGGGGTCTTCGACCCGCAGCGCCTTGCATCCGAGCCCCTGCGCCACGGCCACGTGGTCGACTCCGTACCCCGCCGAGCCGGACCCGGCGGAGTTGATGTTCTCGAACGCCAGCGACACCTCGTAGTCCATCTCGAATCCGCGCTGAGACTGGCGGATGAGCCCGAGGTAGGAGTTGTTGACGACGACGTGGACGTAGGGGATCTTGTGCTGCGCGCCGACAGCGAGTTCTTCGAGCATGAACTGGAAGTCGTAGTCACCGGACAGGGCGACGACGGTTTCGCCCGCCTTGCCCCTGGCCACGCCGAGAGCCGCGGGCCCGGTCCAACCGAGGGGGCCGGCCTGTCCGGCGTTGATCCAGCGCCTCGGCCGGTAGACGTGGAGCATCTGGGCTCCGGCGATCTGACTCAGCCCGATCGTCGATACATAGGTGACGTCCTTGCCGAACGCCTGGTTCATCTCCTGGTAGACCCGCTGCGGCTTGATCGGCACCTCGGTGAAGTTCGTCTTCCGGTGCTCGGTCGACTTCCGTGCCGTGCACTCACCGGCCCAGCCGGTGAAGTCCGGCAGAGAGCCGGCCCGGTCGCGAGCGGCCGCAATGAGTGCCTCGAGGGCCGCTCCGGCGTCCGAGACCACCCCGTAGTCGGGCGAGAACACGCGCCCGATCTGCGTCGGTTCGATGTCGATGTGGACGAACTTCCGCCCCTTCCGGTAGACGCCGAGGTCACCGGTGTGCCGGTTGGCCCAGCGGTTGCCGATGCCGATGACGAGGTCCGATTCGAGGAAGGAGGCGTTGCCGTAGCGCACGTGCGTCTGGATGCCGACCATCCCGGCCTGCAGCACATGGTCATCGGGGATGGTGCCCCAGCCCATGAGGGTCGGTGAGACCGGAATCGAGGTGAGTTCGGCGAATTCGACGAGCCGATCGGACGCATCGGCGTTGATGATTCCGCCGCCGGCGATGATGAGCGGATGCTCCGCCTCGGCGATGAGGTCGAGGATCTTCTCCGCCTGCGCCGAGGTGGCCGCAGGTTTCGACGGCGCCAGCGGTTCGTAGGTGTCGATGTCGAAGTCGATCTCGGTCTGCTGCACATCGATGGGCAGGTCGATGAGCACGGGCCCGGGTCGGGCCGAGCGCATGATCTGGAACGCAGACTGAATGGCTCCGGGGACCTGCCCGGCTTCGAGCACCGTCTTGGCCATCTTCGTCACCGGTTTCGCGATCGAGGCGATGTCGACGGCTTGGAAGTCCTCCTTGTCGAGCACGGCGACCGGGGCCTGGCCGGTGATGCACAGGATCGGCTGGGAATCGGCGGCCGCGGCGTAGAGGCCGGTGATCATATCGGTGCCGGCCGGCCCCGAGGTGCCGAGGCAGACGCCGATGTTGCCCGGTGCCGAACGGGTGTAACCGTCGGCCATGTGGGAGGCCCCTTCGACGTGACGGGCCAGGGTGTGGCGGATGCCGCCATGGGCCTTCATCGCCGAGTACAGCGGATTGATCGCGGCTCCCGGCAGGCCGAAGGTCTCCGTCGCGCCTTCCTTTTCGAGGATGAGCACAACGGCGTCGACTGCGCGCATACGTGTCATTGTTCGTCCTTTGTTCATGAACCGACGACGACACTGTCGCCGGCTCGGTTCGTGGTGGGGCGGGGCCGTCGGTGTCGTTGGGCCGACGGCCCCGCCCGGCTGGTGTGGCCTCGCGACGGGCTGATCACCCTCGCCGAGGCGGCCGTTTCAGTTCTCGTTCTTCCCGGAGAGCTGTTCGACGACGGTGAAGAGACCCGAGTGGTCGAGTCCTCCGTTGCCCTGCTGCACGGTCGAGGCGACGAGCTGGGCGACGGCGGACCCGAGCGGGATGGCGACTCCGGCCTCTCGCGCGGCGGCGGTGACGATGCCCATGTCCTTGTGGTGGAGTTCCAGGCGGAACCCGGGACCGAACTCACGATCGAGCATCTTCTGCCCCTTCTGTTCGAGCACCTTGGATCCGGCCAGTCCCCCGCCGAGGACCTGCAGCGCCGGGGTGGTCTCGACGCCGTAGGCTTCGAGGAAGACGACGGCTTCGGCCAGCAGGCCGATGTTGCCGGCGACGATGAGCTGGTTGGCGGCCTTGACGGTCTGACCGGCGCCCGAGGGGCCGACGAGCACGATGGTCTTGCCGACGGCGTCGAAGACATCGGCCACGGAGTCGAAGTCGGCTCTGTCTCCGCCGACCATGATCGACAGAACGCCGTCGACGGCGCCGGGCTCTCCGCCGGAGACGGGAGCGTCGAGCGGTTTGAGTCCGGTTTCCTTCGCCTGCTCGGCGAGTTGCTTGGCCACGTCGGGGCGGATGGTGGAGAAGTCGATCCAGGTGGCGCCGGGCTCGGCGTGGGCGAGGATGCCGTCGTCGCCGGTGAGCACGGCTTCGACGTCGGGTGAGTCCGGGACCATGGTGATGATGACATCGGCACCGGTTACCGCCTCGGCGATGGTGGCTGCGGCGGTTCCTCCCGCCTCGGCGAGGGAATCGGCTTTGGCCGGGGTGCGGTTGAAGCCGCGGACGTCGAAGCCGGCGGCGACGAGGTTCTTGGCCATGGGCAGGCCCATGATGCCGAGTCCGATGAATGCGATTGTCTTGCTCATGGGGTTTCCTTCGTGTGGAGTTCGGGGTTCTCAGGCGGACTGGGCGGCGTGGGCCAGCCAGTCGAAGGCGGTGGCACGGTCCTGCTTGTATTCGAGCGCGACCGAGCCGGTGTAGCCGAGCGCATAGGCACGGTTGATCCAGTCGCGCAGCGGCAACGATCCGGTGCCCGGTGCTCCGCGCCCCTCAGCGTCGGCGATCTGGATGTGGCCGAAGTCGGCGGCCGCGGCTTCGATGACGGCGGCCACATCGTCGCCATTGACGCTCATGTGGAAGAAGTCGGCGAGCACGGCGATGTTCGATGGTCCGTCGGCGCGGACGGCGGCGACCACCTCGGCGGCGTCGGCGAAGCGCTTGAGCGGGTAGGCCTCGGCCCCGGAGACGGGTTCGACGAGGACGGTGCCGCCGATCGCGGCGACCGCGTTCGCGGCCAGGGAGAGGTTGGCGACGGCCGTGGCGTCCTGGCCGGCGGCGTCCTGGCCTTCGGTGCGCAGTCCGTAGAGGGCGTTGAAGGCGCGGCAGCCGGTGCGGCGGCCGATCTCAACGACGATGTCGACGTTCGCGGCGAAGTCCTCCTCGGCGCCGATGACGGAGACCATGCCTCGGTCACCGGCGGCCATATTCCCTGCCCAGAAGTTCAGCCCGGCGAGTTCGACTCCGGCGGTCTCGAGCGAGGCGATGAACTCATCGACCTCCGCCGAGGTGGGGCGCGGGTTGCCGTCGAAGGGCCACCAGAATTCGACGCGGTCGAAGCCGGCGTCCTTCGCGGCCTGGGCGCGTTCGAGGACGGGCAGTTCGGTGAGCAGGGTGGAGCAGTTGAGGATGTAGCTGTCGGGAGCGGTGAAGTCGAAGGCCTGGGTCATGGAGCTCTCCTTTGAGGATCTCTTTTTTCCGTATTGCGGAAGTTCATTTCCATTCAGTGAAATAAGCATAGGCAGTTGGCGAAGCCCGCGTCAAGACCCCTCCCCAAAACAACCCGACGGCGGCCCAGCAACTTGGCGCGAGGTTGCTGGGCCGCCGTCGGGTAGTAAGGGAGGGTCAGTTTTTGGTGGGGTGGCCGTCGATCCAGACTTCGGCGATGTCAGCGGGAGTGCCCATGGCAAAGATCGTCGCCAAGGCGTCTCCGTCGTCGGCGGCATGCCGGATGCCGACGTCGAGGGGCTCGCCGGCGGCCGGGCGGACGAGCACGGCGTCGAAGCGCTTGCCTACGGACAGATCCCCGACTTCGTCGAGTTCGAGCGCCTCGGCGCCGGCCGCCGTGGCCAGGTGCAGCAGGTGCGCGGAGTTCAGTGCCACTCCCCCGGACGGGTCGAGCTGCTGCATGAAGTACGACTGCACCCCTTCCTTGAGCAGGTTGAATCCGGTGCCTGCACCCACATCGGATCCCAAGGCGACCCGGACTCCGGCGTCGAGGTGGCGGCGCAGGGGGAAGAAGCCGCTGGCCAGCGCCGAGTTCGACGTCGGGCAGTGTGCAGCGACGGCCCCGACCTCGGCCATGCGCTCGAGCTCCCGGTCCTGCGGGTGGACATTGTGGGCGAGCACGGTGCGCCGCCCGAGCAGTCCCGCCCGGTCGTAGGTGTCGAGGTAGTCCCGCGATTCGGGGTGGATCGCCGCCACCCCGGAGACCTCGTCGAGGTTCTCGTTGAGGTGCGAGGTCACCCAGATGCCGGGATTGTCGGTCACGAGCTGACCGCCCGCGGCGAGGAGTTCGGGACCGGCGGAGAACGAGAACCGTGGGGTCACCGCATAGCGCAGCCGCCCCTTCCCGTGCCAGGCGTCGATGAGCGCCTGCCCTTCGGCCACCGATCGGTCGACGTCGGTGAGCAGGGACTCCGGCAGATTCCGGTCGCTGGTGACCAGGCCCGATGTCACCCGCAGTCCGGCCCGCGCGGCGGCAGAGAAGAAGATGTCCATGGCCCCGGCGAAGTGCGAACCGAAGACCATCGCCGAGGTGGTCCCCGCCGCGATCAGTCCCGTGAGGAACTCTCCGGCCACGGCTTCCGCGTACGCGGGCTCACCGAGTCTCGCCTCTTCGGGCAGGGCGCACTGGTCGAGCCATTCGAGCAGGGGCTTGCCGAGATGACCGATGGCGCGGACCTGCGGCAGGTGGACGTGGGTGTCGATGAGCCCCGGCAGCAGCACGCCGTCTCGCAGGTCGACGACCTCTGCGTCGGGGTGGGCATTCCGGGCGGCGGCGAAGTCGGTGCGGGCGGTGATGAGCCCGTCGTCGACGACGAGGGCGATGTCGGTCTCGGAGCGCAGCTGCCCTCCGGTGAAGGGGTTGTCAGGCGTGTCGAAGACGCGCGCACGATAGATGACCACGATGGTTCTCCTTGAGTCAGGGGGTGGAAGACTGTTTGAGTCAGGGGTGGAAGACAGTGTCGGTCGGCTGCGACGGAGCACAGACGCAGAAGGCGCCCTCAGCTCCTGCCGGCCTCAGCCGATGCGGCCGAGCAGCTCGGCGGCGACGCTCACGGCGATCGTCGCCGGTGCCTTGCCCGGCAGTTCGGGCAGTCCGATGGGGCAGCGGATGGTGTCGACGACCTCGGGCGCGAAGCCCTCGGCGGTGAGGTTCTTGCGGAAGCGCTGCCACTTCGCGCCCGAACCGATGAGTCCGACGGAGCCGAGGTCGCCGCGGGCCAGCGCGGCCGCGCACAGGTGCAGGTCCTCGGCATGGTCGTGGGTCATGATGACCACGTGCGATCCGGCCGGCAGCGTGGTGAGCACTTCCTCCCCGACGACGGCGAACTCGCGGCGCAGCCGCGCCACGGGTGCCTCGAGGGAATCGAGAGCCTCCAACTGCTCGGGCCGCGAATCGGACACGACGAGGTCGACGTCGTGACGGGCGAGGATGCGGGTGAGTTCGAGTCCGATGTTGCCGATGCCGAAGATCCCCACCGAGGCGGGCACGGGCAGCGGTTCGAGCAGCACCGTGACCTCCCCGCCGCAGCATTGCCTGCCGTACTTGGCCGGGGCCTTGTCGTTGAGCCGCAGGGTGAGCATCTCCGGGGCGCGCTGATCCTCGGCGAGCAGTTCGCGGGCACGGG
Source organism: Brevibacterium sp. FAM 24630 (assembly GCF_049804075.1). Taxonomy (NCBI): domain Bacteria; kingdom Bacillati; phylum Actinomycetota; class Actinomycetes; order Micrococcales; family Brevibacteriaceae; genus Brevibacterium; species Brevibacterium sp. FAM 24630. The sequence continues at coordinate 85,054 of NZ_JBNBZD010000004.1, read as the reverse complement.
TGAGGGCCGTCATCTCGAGATTGCCGCCGCCGATGGTCCCGAACAGGTCATCGGCGGTGACGATCATCTTCGCTCCCGCCTCGCGTGGGGCGTGCCCACGCACGGTGGCGAGAGTGACGAGGACGGCCGGCACCCGAGCTCCGCGAAGCTCGGCTGCGGTGTCCATCCAGGTCATGACGGAACTCGTTGTCCTTCCGTCACCGAGGCGGCCGCCCTCGATTCCTCGGCGCGCACGTCCTCGATCGCCCAGAACACCGCTTCAGGGGTGGCCGGGGAGGCCAGTTCCACGCCGCGTCCGGGTCCGCCGAAGGCGCGCACCGCTTCGCGCAGGGCTTCACGCACGGAGAAGGCGAGCATGAGCGGGGGCTCGCCCACGGCCTTCGAACCGTAGACCGCTCCCTCTTCATGGGCTTTGTCCAGCAGGGAGACGTTGAAGACCTCCGGCGCCTCGGAGAAGCTCGGGATCTTGTACGTGCTCGCCGCCTGGGTGGCCAAGCGCCCTCGGCTGGGTCGGTCGGATTCGTCCCAGCGCAGGTCCTCCAGGGTCAGCCAGCCGGCCCCCTGGACGAAGCCGCCTTCGATCTGTCCGAGGTCGATGAGCGGGGACAGAGAATCCCCGACATCGTGGACGATGTCGACGCGGCGCAGCGTGTACGAACCGTCGAAGCGATTGACCTCGACCTCGGAGACCGCGGCTCCGTAGGCGAAGTACTTGAAGGGTTCGCCGCGCATCTGGCTGAGGTTCCAGTGCAGGCCCTCGGTCCGGTAGAAACCGGAGGCCGAGAGCTGGATGCGCTGGAAGTACGCGGTGTTGATGAGCTCTTCCCAGGTCACGGTCTTCGGCGAGGACAGTGCGGAGACGATTCCGCGGGAGATGTCCACCTCATGGGCGGGAGCGCCGAGGATGCCCGCGGCGACCTGCCGCAGCCGATCGAGGATCTGATCGCAGGCGTTCTTCACCGCCCCGCCGTTGAGGTCGGAGCCCGAGCTCGCCGCCGTCGCGGAGGTATTGGGCACCTTGTCCGTGCGGGTCGGCGCCAGGCGCACCGTCGACAGCGGCACCCCGAGGGTGGTGGCCGCGACCTGCAGCATCTTCTGATGCAGTCCCTGCCCCATCTCGGTGCCGCCGTGGGTGACGAGGACGGATCCGTCCTTGTACACGAGCACGAGCGCACCGCCCTGGTTGAACGCGGTGAGGTTGAACGAGATTCCGAACTTCACCGGGGTGATCGCCAGTCCGCGCTTGATGTGGTCGCTGCCGGCGTTGAAGGCCTCGATCTCGAGTTCGCGGGCCTCGAGTTCGGATTCGTCGATGAGCTGGTCCCAGCAGGCTTCGATCCGCTCGGGATGACGAACCGGCTGATAGTAGGGAGTGTCCTGCCCCTGCGCGTAGAAGTTCCGGCGCCGCAGCTCCCGGGCACTGAGCCCGAGCTGCGGGGCGACCCGGCCGAGGATGTCCTCGAGCACGAGCATGCCCTGGGGTCCGCCGAAGCCGCGGAAAGCAGTCTGCGAGGTCTTGTTGCACTTCGCGATGCGACCGGTGACGCGGATGTTCGGCACCCAGTAGGCATTGTCGATATGGCACATCGCGCGGGTGAGCACGGGTTCGGACAGGTCGAGGCTCCAGCCGCCGTCGGCGGTCAGGCTCGCGTCGAGGGCGAGGATCTTGCCGTCGTCGGTGAACCCGATCTTCCACGAAGAGTGGAATCCGTGCCGTTTTCCGGTCATCGTGATGTCCAGCGTCCGGTTGAGGCGCAGCCGCACCGGCCTCCCTGTGAGGGTGGCCCCGAGAGCGGCGAGCGCGGCATAGCCGTGCGGCTGCATCTCCTTGCCGCCGAAGCCGCCGCCCATGCGCAGGCACTGCACGGTGACTTCGTGGGCGGGGATGCCGAGGACGTGGGAGATGATGTCCTGCGTCTCGGTCGGGTGCTGGGTCGAGGACTGGACGAAGATCTGTCCGTTCTCGTCGACGTGGGCCAGGCAGGCCTGCGTCTCGAGGTAGAAGTGCTCCTGCCCGGCGAATTCGAATTCGCCTTCGAAGACGTGCGCGGCGTCGGCGAAGGCCGCGTCGACCTCGCCCTTGTCGATGTGCAGCGGCTGCCCGTGGTAGCTCTCCGCGGCGATGGCATCACGGACGGTGACCAGCGAGGGCAGTTCGTCGACCTCGGCGGTCACGGCGGCCGCGCCTTCGCGTGCGGCGTCGAGATCGTCGGCGAGCACCCAGGCCAGCGGCTGACCGAAGAACATGATCTCGTCGGTCGGCAGCATCGGCTCATCGTGTTTGACACCTTGGTCGTTGACTCCCGGAATGTCCGCGGCGGTGATGACCCGAACGACTCCGGGCATCGCATAGGCGGGCTCGACGTCGAGGGAGAGCAGCCGCGCATGCGCGGTCGTCGACTGCACAGGGTAGGCGTGGAGGACTCCGGTCAGCCGACCGACGAGGTCGTCGGTGTAGAGAGCGGAGCCGGTGACATGTCCGAAGGCGCTTTCATGGTGGTGGCGTTCGCCGACGACCGGGTCGGCGGGGCGCTGGGAGAGCTGACTCATCACTGGACCTCCTGGCTGGTCACTGCCGTGTTTCCGAGCTGTTCGGCATAGAAGCGTTCGAGTGAGGACCGCAGCATCGCGGTGCGGTACTTCGCGCTCGCGCGGTGGTCGTCCATCGGTGTGCCCTCTGCGGCGAGCGTCTCGGTCGCCGCGTGCACGGTCTCGAGGCTCCACGGCCGGCCCTCGAGCATGGCTTCGGTGGCTCGCGCCCGCAGCGGGGTGGCCGCGACTCCGCCGAGCCCGATCCGGGCCTTGGCGATCTGCCCCTGACGCACATCGACGGCGTAGCCGATGGCGACCGAGGAGATGTCGTCGAAGCGACGCTTGGCGATCTTCTGGAACGAGGTCAGCGGCGACAGCGGCAGCGGGATGCGGACGGCGGTGATGAGCTCGTCTGCTTCCCGCACGGTCTGCCGGTAGCCGGTGAAGTAATCGGCCAGGGCCACGCTCCGGTCTCCGCGCACCGAGGTGAGCACGAGTTCGGCATCGAGGGCGAGCAGCGCCGGCGGGGTGTCGCCGATCGGCGAACCGGTGCCGAGGTTGCCGCCGATCGTCGCCGCATTGCGGATGAGGCGGGAGGCGAACTGCGGGAACAGCTTGCCCAGCAGCGGAATGTCGCCGGCGAGTTCGCGTTCGAGTTCGGACAGGGTGTGGGCCGCGCCGAGTTCGATGTGGTCGGCGCTGCGGCGGACGCCGCGCATCTCGTCGAGCCGGTCGACGGCGAGGACGTTCTCGGCTCGTGCACCCTTGATGTTGACCTCGACACCCCAGTCGGTGGCCCCGGCCACGACGGTGGTGTCGGGTTCGCTGCTGAGGATCTCGACCGCCTCGGCGAGGGTGGCAGGACGGCGGTAGCGGCCGATCCTGCCGGTCGCGGTGTCGGCGCGCTGATAGTCGGTGGCCACGGCCGCGGGGGCCGGCAGTTCGCGGCGGGCCGCGAGCGCATCGTCGGCGCTCGGCTGCCCGAGGGCGAAGGCGGCGTCGCGGATGGGGCGGTATCCGGTGCAGCGGCAGAGGTTGCCCGACAGAGAGTGGAGGTCGAAACCGTTGGGCCCGCAGTGGTGCTCGGCCTCGGCGGCATCAGCGTCTGCGGCGTCTGCCGCGCGTTCGGGACGATAGTATTCGGCGGCCATCGAGGAGACGAAGCCAGGGGTGCAGTATCCGCACTGGGATCCGCCGCGTACGGCCATCTCCTCTTGGACGGGGTGGACGGTCTTGCCGTCGACGAGTCCTTCGGCGGTGACGACCTCACCTCCGTCGAGGGCGGCGGCCGGCAGCAGGCACGAGTTCACCGAGGTCCAGCGAGTGGTGCCCTCGGCGTCGGGGCGGGCGATCATGATCGCGCAGGCCCCGCATTCGCCTTCCGCGCAGCCTTCCTTGGCCGCGGTCAGGCCGTGGCCCCGGAGGAAGTCCAGGGCATTGGTGTGTGGTGGTCCGTCGAATTCGCGGGTCTCTCCGTTGACCGAGACCTCAGCGATCGAGCGGTCTGTCGTCGTCGCAGACATCGCACTTTCCTCCTGCGCCTCGTCACTGAGACGCACCGTGCATGGTTGGAGCGGTTGCTATGTTCTTCGAGACTTCTGGTTATCCATGCGAACAGCAGTGAAGAACATCGTCGTGTCGCCAGCGGCAGGTCTCGCCGCCCACGGCGATGTTCGTCATTCTCCGTGGGCGATCTGCCCTTTCGGCCAGGCTGTGATCTGACTCATCGTGCTCATCCTCCCAAGATAGCCGAAATCGGGCCGCGAACGAAGTACAGGACGAATCCGGCTGAGACGACCCACAGAAGCCAGTGGACATCACGACCGCGCTTGCTCATGGCGTGGATGAGCGCCCAGGAGATGAATCCGACGCCGATGCCGTTGGCGATCGAGTAGGTCAGCGGCATCGTGACCATGGTGAGGAAGACCGGCAGCGAGGTGCGGAAATCGCTCATGTCGATCTCGCGGATCTGAGTGACCATCATGGCTCCGACGACGACGAGCGCTGCGGCTCCGGCTTCCATCGGGATGACGGCGATGAGCGGGGAGAAGAACATCGACAGCAGGAACAGCACTCCGGTGATGCAGGCGGCGAGCCCTGTCCTCGCACCCTCGGCGATGCCGGCAGCGGCGTCGACGAAAACGGTGTTCGACGACGCAGAGGCTCCACCTCCGGCGACGGCGCCGAGGCCCTCGACGACGAAGGCTCCGCGGATGCGGGGGAACATTCCGTCCGAGGTCTGCAGGCCGGCGCTGCGAGCCAGTCCGGTCATGGTGCCCATAGCGTCGAAGAAGTTCGTGAACACGAGGGTGAACACGAGCATCGTGGCGGCGAGGACGCCGACATGCTGGAAGCCGCCGATGAGGTCGAAGGACCCGACGAGACTGAAGTCGGGGGCGGCGACGACCTGCTTGGGGAACTCCGGAGCCGCGAGATTCCAGCCCAGCGGATCCGGGTCCACCGGGTCGCCGACAGTGCCGAGCTTCGCGAACGCCTGGATGACGATCGCGAGGATCGTCGCCACGACGATGCCGATGAGGATACCGCCCGGGACATTGCGCGCCACGAGGATGCCGATGAGGATCAGCGCCACGACGAAGACGAGCGTCGGCAGTGAAGCGATGGACCCGTCCTGCCCCAGCTGGACCGGCGGACCCGACGGGGTGCGGGTGACGAATCCGGAGTTGACGAAGCCGATGAAGGCGATGAAGAGCCCGATGCCGACGGTGATCGCCACCTTGAGGGCATGCGGGACGGCATTGAAGATCGCCGTGCGGATGCCCGTGGCTCCCAGAATGACGATGATGACACCGTTGATGACCACGAGCCCCATCGCATCGGCCCAGGTGACTTCCTGGACCACGGAGACTGCGAGGAAGCTGTTCATGCCCAGGCCCGCAGCGAGTGCGAACGGCAGCCGGGCCACGACGCCGAAGAGGATCGTGATGACACCGGCGACGAGGCCGGTCACCGCGGTCAGCTGAGCGAAGTCGAGGCTGCCGCCGGCGACGTCCTCGGAACCGCCGAGGATGAGCGGGTTGAGCACAACGATGTAGGCCATCGCGACGAAGGCGACGAGACCTCCGCGGATCTCCTGTCTGATCGTCGAGCCGCGAGCTGTGATTTCGAAGAACTTGTCGAGCAGGCCGGGACTTCCGGTGCTCTCGGGGGCAGTTGTCGTATTCCGCCCTTCGTCTTTGTCAGCCATTTTCATGGACCACCTCAGGTTGTTCGATTTGGTCAGTCGCCGACATCATTGTCGCCGACCCTGCGCCTTGAACGTGCGCAATGAAGCAGACTAGCCATCGGTCCGGGACCGAAGCCGGAATTTCCACATCCCGGAAAGCTTTTTCTGTTTCATCGAGTCAGTCTGGCCGCTCGACCATCGTGTGTCAATCATCACATTTCCCGCCGTCTCGGCGCGAGCCCGCCTCGGACCAGGCCGCGAACAGACGAAAACCCCTGACCGGACGGAGCCGGTCAGGGGTTCCACATGGCGGTGGCGGTGGGATTTGAACCCACGGTAGGGGGTTGCCCTACACGACATTTCGAGTGTCGCACCTTCGGCCGCTCGGACACGCCACCGCCGACAACTGTACAGCGGTGCACTTTCCGCGGCCAAATCGAGTCAGCGTGAGGTGGGCCACGTCAGCACGGGCCCCTGGGAGTCAGTCATCGCCGAGCTGAGAAGAACTCCCGCAGCAGGTCCGCGCTCTCCGCCGCCCGCACCCCGGACCTCACCGTCGGATGGTGGAGTGCGGCACGGTCGCGCAGCAGATCCCAGACCGAACCGACGGCGCCGGCCTTGTCGTCGAAGGCACCGAAGACGACCCGGGAGATGCGGGAGCCGACGAGGGCGCCGGCGCACATCGCGCACGGTTCCAAGGTGACGACGAGCGTGGCATCGTCGAGGCGCCAGCGACCGGTGGTCGTCGCGGCCTCGGCGATGGCCATGAGTTCGGCATGGCCGAGCGGATCGGCGTCGACTTCGCGGCGATTGTGACCGCGCCCGATAACAGTGCCGACCCGGTCGAGGACGACGGCCCCGACGGGAACGTCGTCATGAGCGGGCGCCCGCGCCGCCTCGGCGAGGGCGAGTCCCATCCATTCGAACAGCTGCGCCTCGTCCGCATCTGGGGAAGCCGGGTTCAGCGTGCGGCCTCGAGCTGGTCGGCGAAGCCGACGGTCTCACCGACGTGGGCGACGACGCGAGCCGGGTCGGAACGGTACGCCTCGACCTGCTCGATGAGGGTCGCGGCAGACACTCCCCGATCGGCGTAGATGTCGGCGTCCCCTCCCCATTCGGCGTCGGGGTCGAGCTCGAGCATCTCGACCTCGTCTTCCTCGTCCTCATCCTCGGCGGCCTCATCCACGTCGATGCCGAAGTCCTCTTCGGGCTCGGCCTCATAGGCGTCGGGCCGGGAGTCGAGGAAGTCGGCGAAGATCTCTGCGAACGGGCTCGCCTCGACGGCGACGAGATCGGAGAGGAAGACCTTGACCTCGTTGTCCGCGCACAGGCGCACGAGGCCGAACCATTCGTCTTCGTGTTCGATGACGGCCACGGCCTCGCCGTCATCACCTGCTGCTCCGCGCATCGTGTCGACGAGATCGTCGAGGTCGGAGGCATCGCGGACGTCGACATCGAGGGCACGGTAGCCATCGCCGGAATCGGTCAGGATCTCAGTGAAGTACGACATGCCTCCATTGTGAACGCTTCGCCGCGTGTTGACCACTGCCGGGAGCACCGAGTTCTCCCGTACCATTTGGGTATGCATCTTCACGTAGCCGATCACCCGCTCATCGCCCATAAGCTCACTGCCCTGCGCGATCGGAACGCGGACTCCGCCCGCTTCCGCCAGCTCACCGAAGAGCTCGTCATGCTGCTGGCCTACGAGGCGACTCGGTCGGTGGCGGTCGAAGACAAGGAGATCTCGACCCCCGTGTCGACATTCACCGGCACCCGCATCGCCGAGCCCCGACCCATCGTCGTGCCGATCCTGCGCGCCGGCCTGGGCATGCTCGACGGAATGCTGCGCATCCTGCCCACCGCCGAGGTGGGCTTCCTCGGCATGGTCCGCGATGAGACGACGTTCGAGCCCAGCGCCTATGCCGATCGGCTGCCCGACGACCTCACGGGTCGGCAGATCTTCGTCGTCGACCCGATGCTCGCCACCGGCGGCACCCTGGCCATGGCGATCGATTTCCTCCTCGCCCGCGGCGCTCGCGACGTCACCGCCGTGTGCCTCGTCTCCGCCCCCGAGGGGGTGCGCCGCATCGAAGCCGACTACAGCGATGCCGCGGAAGTGAAGATCTACACGGCCGCGCTCGATGAGAAGCTCAACGAGAAGGGCTACATCATCCCCGGCCTCGGCGATGCCGGGGACCGGATGTACGGAATCGTCGACTGACCCCGCACGGAGGCGATGTCGGCTGACACCCCGCGGGCGAAGGAGCCCGCCGATGACGGGTTCGACGGGCCGCCTCGGCGAGCGTTTCGTCATAAACCGTCACAGTCGTCTCATTTTCGGCCGTTGCATTGCAGCGCCAGCGCAATGTGACAAATAATGAAGCCATGACTTCAGTGATCGAACTACAGCGAATGCCTGCGGCAGCCATGTGCATGCCCTGCGTTCGTGGTCGGTGATCGCCCTCCCGCTGTCCGGCCCCGAACGAGTAGACGCAAGCAGCGGACTCATTCAGTCATCTCGATCCGATGATCGGAGCAAAGGACAGTCATGCCGAATCCAGAACCCGCCTACGTCCACCCACGCAGTGCCGTGGCCACTCGACGTGCAGGAGCCAGGTTGAGCGCAGTCGACCCGCAGAACCCCCCGCACACCTATGGGCCGGCCGGGGTCGTTCCCTCCCCGAAGGCCGCTCGCGGAATCATCGTCTACATCGGACTCGACGAGTCCAAGGCCGCCGCCGACGGCACGAACCTCTCGGCCATCGCCGGTGAGCTGCAGGCCTATGCGAAGGAACTGGCCAGCCAGGCCGAGACCCAGGCCGTCATCGCCTTGGCCCCGGAGGGCCGCGGCAGCGACATCGACGCCGTCCGGGCCGTGGCCACCGGTTCCCCGGCCGCCACCGGCGCCCCGGCCGCCACACACGGCCCCGTGCGCTCGCGGATTCCCAACCGCATCCACCCGCCGACGCTGCGGGACGAGACTGCGCCGGCGGCTCCCGCACCGCGCGGTTTCGGAGGCCGTGCCGGAGACGCCTACACGCATGCCGCATCCGAACGTCTGCGCATCGACATCCCCCGCCGGGAGGTCCGCGTCGACGGTGACCTCGTCGATGTCACGACGAAGGAATTCGATCTGCTCGCCACCCTCGTCACGCATGCGGATGAGACCCTGCCGCGCGAAGACCTCATCAGCGCCGTGTGGTCCGGCGGCGAAGTCCCCGACGAACGCACCGTGGACGTCCACATCCGGCGACTGCGGCGCCGCCTCGGCGAATATGCCTCGGTGGTGCGCACCATGCGGGGTTCGGGCTACCGATACGACACCCACCCGGATGTCACGGTGTGGAGCGCCACCGCGCGTCACTGACGCGGTGGCGGCAGCGTCCGCACCGGGCGCGAGCCGACTGTGAGACGCATCGCACCACCCACCCAGCCTGGGGCCAGACTTCCCGGTTAAGATCGTTGATCGATGAACCAGGCATATTCTTCACCGCGCAGACGGCACAGTCCCGCAAAGGGCATCACCGCATTGATCTTCGGGATCCTCTATGCGGCGTTCCTGCTTCTCCACGAACTGCTGCCGACGCGGATGGGCATCGCTCTCATCGTCGAATCGGTGCTGCCGTGGACGGGGATCCTCCTCGCGCTCGTGCTGCTGATGTTCCTCATCCGGTTCTCGTGGCTGTCGGCCATCGGGTTCCTCGTGCCGACGCTGGTGTGGACGGGAATGTTCGGTCCGGCGCTGCTGCCCAATGAGGACTCCGGTGAGGCGGATCTGACCGTGGCCACCCACAATGTGGGTGCCCGGATGCCTCAGCCCACGGCGGCGGCACAGAATATCGTCGATCACGACCCGGACATCGTCACGATCCAGGAGCTCGAATCCCTGTCGGGCAAGATCATCCACAAAGAGCTCGACTCCTCATTCGCCCACGCACAGGTCCTCGACACCGTCGGAGTGTGGTCGAAGTGGCCGATGTCCGAACCCGAAGAGGTCGACCTGGGTCTGCAGTGGCCGCGTGCGTTCGCCACAACGGTCTCGACCGACCACGGCGACATCCGCTTCTATGCTGTGCACATGCCCTCGGTGCGGCCGGGACACGAATCGATGCGCAATGCCGCACTGCGTCGTCTCGCCACGACCGTCGAGACCGACGACGCCGAGCATGTCATCGTCGCCGGTGACTTCAACACGGCATCGACGGACAACAATCTCAAGAGCCTGGTTCCCCCGCTCGAAGACTCCCGCGTACAGGCCCGCGGCGGCTTCGGCTTCACCTGGCCCGCCCGGTTCCCCGTGACCCGGCTCGACCACGTCCTCTACCGCGGCTTCGCTGCCACCTCGGACGAGGTGCTCGAACGCGGGTCGAGCGATCACCGCGCCGTCCTGGCCGGGCTCGACCTCAAGTAGTCTGCGGGGTCGCGCGCTTCCGTTCGAGCGCGCGCTTGTGTGCAGGTCCGCAATTCTGTTCGGGCCCACGCGTCATTTCGTGCACGCGTTTCAGTTCGTGCACTGTCCGGTCGGCTGCGGGCTGCGGTTGTTCGCTCCGGCCCGCAGTTCGTCGGCGATCTCGGCGCGCGTGAGGGCGTAGCCGGTCTCATCATCGGTGGCGGATCGGGCGAAGACCATGCCGACGACATCGCCCTGATCATCGATGAGCGGGCCGCCCGAATTGCCTTCGCGGACGATTCCACGCAGCGAATACACTTCGCGCACCACCGATTTCGAATCGTAGATGTCGAGACCGCGTGCGTTGATCTTCTCTCGCACACGGGTCGGTGAGATCGTGTAGGGACCGTTGGCGGGGAAGCCCACGACCACGGAGTCGTCCCCGGGCCCGAGTCCGTCGCCGAAGTCGAGGGCGGGAGCCTGAAGCCCCGGAACACGGAGCACGGCGACGTCGGCTTCGGCCTCGAATCCGACCACCTCGGCGCGGTAGGGCCGGCCCTTTCCTCCCACCTGGACGGCGAGCTCCGAGGACCCGGCCACGACGTGGGCGTTGGTGGCGACGAGTCCGTCCTCATAGACGAATCCCGAGCCTTCGGAACCGGTGGCGCAGGACGTCGCTGTGGTCGTGATCTTCACGACCGAGTCCTCGACGTCGCGGCCGACGTCGACCACGGCTTCGTCGGGTTCGCCGACGCCGCGGATCTGCTCGGTCTGGCCGGAGAACACCTGCGGGAAGCCCGAGGCGCTCAGTCCTTTGGCGAGACCGCCGAGGGCGCTTTGGGAGGAGTAGGGAATGGTGCGGTCAACGGCTGCGATAACGGCCGAGTCGGCGACCCACCGGTTGGGGTCGACGAGCGGGGTGGTGCGGATGAAGCCGGCAGCGAGCCAGACGACGAGGATGTAGACGATACCGGCGGTGATGGTGCCGCCGATGGCGTCGATGCCCTGTCCGAGCTCGGAATCCATTGAGCGTCTGATCCATGCGCCGATGCCGCTGCCGGCGAAGGCGAAGAGGACGCTGAGGACCAGCGGCATGGACGCCAGCAGCATGAGCACGCCGGGGTTGTCCATGGCGCTCGTGCCTTCGCTGAGCGTTTCGACGAGCGGGGAGAGCAGCCGACCGAGGATCCAGCCGACGACGAAGCCTGCCGCGGTGCCGAGCCCGGTGATGAAACCTTGGCGGAAACCGGCGAAGAGCGCACCGACGCCGAAGATGATGAGGAGGATATCGAGGACTGTCACCGGACGAACTTACCGAACCGTCCGCTTGGAGGCGGCGAGCAGTCTGTCTCGGGCGTCGGCGAACTGCTGGAGTTCGGCCCGCTCGATCTTGCGCTCCTGATCGCCGCCGATGCCTGCCAACACTCGCATGCGGGTCGTCGACAGCTTTCCCGAGGTGCGGATCATCGTCTTCATCTCATCCTTGCCGCCCGGGAAGGATTTCGCCCACTGACGGCCGTTCTTCCGACCCTTCCAGGTGCCGAGCATGTCGACTTCGGCGTGAGTGAGCCAGCCGGAGTTCGCGTAGTCGCCGAGCATGTTCTGTGTGTGGATGCGTTCGCTGCGGCGCAGGACGAGTCCGAGCGCCACCCAGGCGGCAGAGAGGATGACGCTGATGACGATGAGGCCGATGATCTGAATGAGCGGTCCGATGAGACTGAACAGCGACATCGAGGCGTTCCAGAAACCGTGCAGGACCATGCCGAGGACGAGGCCGGGCAGCCACATGAGGATCAGCGACCACCAGGGCCATTTGCGGGCGGCGAAGCCGATGGACACTCCCGCACAGGTCGAGAACGTCGTGTGCAGCAGCGGCGAACCGATGCAGCGCAGGAGGAATGTCCATTTCAGGGCATCGAGCTGACCGTCGTTCCATGACTGGCCGAGATAGAGGATGTTCTCCGTGAAGGCGAAACCTGCGCCGATGAGGGCGCCGTAGACGAGCCCGTCGAGAGGACCCTCGAAGTACCGGCGGGCGGCGAGGACGATGACGAGCAGGAGGACGGTCTTCGTCGATTCCTCGAGGATTGGGGCCTGGATGACCGCACCGATGACGTCGGGAACCCCGTTGATGCCGACCAGGTAGAGCGCGATGTCGCCGACGAGCGAGAAGCCGAGGGTGAGGATGACCGCAGCGACGGCGCCCCAGAGCAGGCAGATGCCGAGGATGAGCTTCGGCTGCGGTTTCCACCGGTCGAGCCAGAGCACATAGGAGATGATGCCGACGAGCGGGATCGCTGAGAGCCCGATGAGGGCGAACAGGCGTGCCCCGAAGCTCAGCCCGCCGAGGAGCGCAAGGCCGCCCAGTCCGACGAGGAGGATGACGAGGACGAGGACGGCGGCGACGAGCCTGATGATGTTGCCGGTCGAATCGGGTGCGGTCTCCGGCTGTGCTTTCCGTACGGCTCCGGTCCACGGGGTCTCGGTGACCACCTGTTGGGGTGCCTGCATCCCGGCCCGGACCCGCATCTCCTGGGTGACTGTCGGGGCGAAGCGCGGCTGCGCGTAGACGCGTGCCTGCACCGGCGGTCGGCCCGGCATCGGCTGCCCGGGCATCATCGGCTGGCCGTGCATCATCGGCTGGCCGTGAGCCGGCTGAGACTGGCCATGCATCATGGGCTGAGGCTGTCCTTGGAAGGAAGGACTGCCCTGGCCCGGCATCGGCTGGCCCTGCATCGGCTGGCCCTGTGCTGGCACAGGCTGAGGTGCCTGCACGCCCGGCATCGGTTGACCCGGTGCAGGCACAGGCTGTGGTGCCTGGGCAGGTACCTGCTGCGGATTCTGCTGGGTGCCTTGAGGCCGAGGTCGGAACCGATCGTTGTTCTGCGGTCGTTGTGACTGCGACTGCGGCGGCACTTGCCCCGGCGGCACTTGGCCCTGCTGCGGCACCTGCGGCTCGGGCGCGGACGGAGCGTTCGGGTTCCGTGGATCCTGCACCTGGGGCGGCTGGGATCGCTGCACTCCGGGTTGGTTCGGACCCTGCGCTCCGGGACCGTTCTGTGCCGACATAGATCGTCCTTCTTCGATGGGGAATGTACCGCTCCCCACAAGTCTATGGTCGAACGTCGTCGGCAGAGACCCGCGCCATGTATCCGTCCAGCAACACTTCAGCCGACTGCCACCTATTGCGAATGTCAGCCGAAATCCGACTCGAACGTATTCGGCTGTGGACAGCAGACGGTTTGACGGCGACTGCTTCGGGCGCTGATGCGGCCGCTTCGGCGCGAAGTCCGACCGGAGGCGCCAGACCCAGGCCACCCCACTCTCCCACCCGGAGACGCCCTGATCATCGTCGACTCGAACGCTGAAACCTGTGGACACAGGACCCCGTTTCCACAGGCGCTCCGACAGCTCTGGCCCAGCGACGGACGTGCCATGTCGAATCGGTCCATGACTACTCTCAGACTCGCATCGCTGCGCACCGCACTGCTCCTCACCGTCCTCACCGTGGCCTCACTCATCGGGCTGGGCCCGGCGATGGCCGCGGGCCCGCCGGTCAGCCTCGGCGAGGTTCCCGTGCTCACCGCGCCGAACGCCTACGGACCGGGCATCTGGCACCATGCGAAGCAGGGCAAGACCTGGTACGGCTCGTATCGGACCTTCCCGGACACCTCGGCCTACTGCATCGATGCGGGGAAGAAGTCTCCGCTGGCGAAGTACTTCAAGGGCGCCGAAGCCGAACAGGTGACTTCGGCCCGCACCGCGTGGGCTCTGCACGAATACGCCGACTCGAAATCGAAGGACGTGCAGGCGGCGCTGAGCGCCATGGCCCGTCTCGACAAGGCACTCCCCCATGATCACAAGGTGCCTCCACAGAAACCGGGCGACCTGGGCAAGAAGTTCGACAGTGCTGCGAAACAGCACTCGACGATCCTTGCGAAGGCGAAGAAGTACGCGGGCCCGTACACGCTCGATATCAGCCTCGAACCAGTCCTGCAGATGCCCGTGCTCGAGCCCTATGCGGTCGCGGAGTCCTCCTCTTCTCCTGACTCCGAGACACCTGACTCCGACACGCCTGAACCCGAGCCTGATACCGACAAGGGCAAGATCCTCGGCACCCCCACCGACGAGGCGACGCTGACGATCTCGCTGACCAGCGCCTCCGGAGCACAGGTTCCCGATGTCCCCATCACGCTCCAGGCGGCCGGGGCGAAAGACGTCCCGACGACGCTGACCACCGGGGATGAAGCCGTGACTACGACGCTGCAGGCGAGCGCACCCGGCACCCTGTCGGTCACCGCCTCCGCGAAGGTCGCCCCGCAGACCGTGCGCGTCTTCGAACCGACTTCGGGCACCCGGGTCCAGCGGGTCATCACCCCCGACAGTCCTACAGAAGTCGCGGACAAGGCGACCCTCGAACTGAGTTCCCAACCGAAGGTGACCACCGAGATCTCGGACCAGACTCCGACGCCCGGCGATGCCGTCACCGATGAGTTCACCGTCTCCGGCCTCATCGGCGACCACACCGTCACTGTCGAACACACTCTGTGGCAGACAGCTGCACGACCGACACTCGGTACGAAGAACGACGATGCCCGCGCGATCGGGTCCGTGACCTCGAAGAAGGTCGGCAACGGCACGCACACCTCCGATGAGATCAGTGTGCCGGAGGATTTCCGCGGCTGGCTGTACTTCACCGAGACGATCGCCGGGGACAAGGCAACGAAGGAATGGAAGGGCATCCACGGTCAGCCCCGCGAGACCGGATTCGTCCCCTGGACTCCGCAGGCCGACACCGAGGCGGTGCTCGAGGGAACATCGACCCACGACGAGGTGGCCGTGACCGGGCTGCACCCCGGATCCGAAGCCGTGCTCACCGTCACCGCCTACCACGTGGAGGATGAGCCCGAGCAGTCCGCGAAGCCCGACGGCGAGGAACTGTCCGTGCAGGACTTCACCGTCGTCGCCGACGCGGACGGTCGCGCCGAGGTGAGCACCGAAGCCATCGACATGCCGGTCGGGTGGGTCACCTATGTGACAGAGATCGCGGGCAGCGATGTCAACGCGGCATGGACGAGCGACTGGGGCGTCCCGGCCGAGACCGTGCACCGTCCGCCCGAGGAGAAGCCGAGCACCCCGCCGGCACCACCGGAGAAACCCAGCACTCCGCCGGAATCCCCGGCCCCGCCTGAGCAGCCGACGACTCCCCCAGCGCCTCCCGAGCAGCCTGAGCAGCCCGCGGCCCCGAAGAAGCCGCAGACCCCACCGGTCGCACCGGTTGCCGAGACCCCGGCGGCCCCGGGCCCACCGGCCGAACTGCCTCGCACCGGCGCCACGGGCAATGGAATGCTCATCGGCATGGGCATCGTCCTCGTCGGCCTCGGCTCCACGGTCCTGCTCCTGACAGGTCGCAGCCGCGACAAGGAATGAGGCCGACGGCAAATGCACTTCACCCCCGACCGCATGTTCGCGGACGGGGGTGAGGTGTGCTCAGTCCTGGACCCAGGTCTTCGCCCAGGCTCGGGCACCGTTCATCATCAGTCCGACATCGGCGCCGACGAGGACGAACGAGGCCCCGGCATCCAAGTACTTCTGCGCCTGCTCCGGATCGAAGGCATTGACGCCGACGGGTTTGCCCGCCGCCTTCACCGCCTCGAAGGTCCTGGCCACCGCGTCCGTGACATCCGGATGCGTCTGCTGGCCGAGCAGCCCCATCGACGCCGCCAGGTCGGAGGGCCCGACGAAGATCTGGTCGATGCCCTCGACGGCGGCGATCTCCGCAGCATTGTCGACCGCGGTCGCCGATTCGATCTGGACGGTCAGAGACACGAACTCCGCGGCCCGCGTCAGGTACCCGTCCACAGCGTTCCACCGGGAGACCCTGGCCAGGGCCGAACCGACCCCGCGCACACCCCTCGGCGGATAGTGCATGGCCGCCACAGCCGCCTCGGCGTCGGCTTTCGTGTCGATCATCGGAACGAGCAGGTTCTGCGCACCGAGGTCGAGGTACTGCTTGATGAGCACCCGATCGTTGACCGGCACCCGGACCACGGCGGTGGCCGGATAGCCGTTCATCGCCTGCAGCAGACTCACCGTGGTCTCGAGTCCGATCGGCGAATGCTCGGCGTCGATGAGCACCCACTGCATTCCGGAGGCTGCCGCAATCTCGGCGGCCACGGGCGAACCCGAGCACACCCACATCCCGGCCAGGTGCTGTCCTTCGTCGAGGCCAGCGACCCGGTCGGCGAAGGTCTGCGGAAGTTCTACGCGAAACGACATGTGATGACTCCCAGTTCTCCGTAGTCGGCGTGGACGGTGTCGCCGGGATGGACCCACATGGGGCGGGTGAACGACCCGGCCAGCACCGTCTCCCCGGCTTGCAGCACATCGCCGTGTTCGGCGAGTTTGTTCGCCAGCCACACGATGCCGCGGGCCGGATGATCGAGCACGGCGGCGGCGACCCCGGAGTCCTCGATCGTCTCATTGCGGTAGAGCAGCGCATTGACCCGACGCAGATCCACGGCATCGACGGCGACCGGCCGCCCGCCGAGGACCATCGCACCCAACGCCGCATTGTCCGAAATGGTGTCGACGATCGTGCGCCCTTCCATCTCGATGCGCGAGGACAGGACCTCGAGCGCCGGGATGACGTATTCGGTGGCGCGGAGGACGTCGAAGAGGCTGACATCGGGTCCGCGCAGCTCGTCCTTCAGCACGAAGGCGAGTTCGACTTCGATGCGCACCCCCGAATACTTCGAGTGATCGATCACGGACCCGGTGTCATAGACCTGGTCGGCGAAGATCGCCCCGTAGTCGGGTTCGCTGATGCCGGTGGCCTGCTGCATCGGCTTCGAGGTCAGTCCGATCTTGTGGCCAAAGAGCCGTCTGCCCTCGGCCTCTCCGCGGCGGCGCCATTCGTTCTGCACCGCGTAGGAGTCCTCAACGGTCATGTCCGGGTACTTCGCGGTGAGCAGACCGATCTTCGACCGGGTCCGCTCGGCTTGCGCGAGATCGTCGGCGATGGCCGCGATCGTCGTCTCATCGAGCATTGTCATCCTCTCTGCGCTGTCGCCGGCCGTCGGTCACAGCTGGTGACCGAGCTTGAACTCGTCCTCGCCGTCATCGGCTCCCGAGCGGGCACCGAACTTCGAGTCCGCGTCCTCACGCCGGGTGTAGGAGAACCCGTCGGCGCCGATGGTCACTTCCATCTCGGAGTCGTCGGTGCGTTCGAGGACCGGCATCGGCGCCCCGTCGAGGTCGAGCACGAGCGAGGCGTCGGTGTACCAGGAGGGCACGACCGGGTTGCCCCACCAGTCGCGACGCTGATTGTCGTGGACGTCCCAGGTCACGCGCGGGTTGTCGGGGTCACCGGTGTAGTAGTCCTGGGTGTAGATCTCGATCCGGTGCCCGTCCGGGTCACGCAGGTAGAGGTAGAAGGCGTTCGAGACGCCGTGGCGCCCGGGTCCGCGCTCGATCGAGTCCGACAGTCGCAGCGCACCGAGCTTGTCGCAGATGGCGAGGATGTTGTGCTTCTCATGCGTGGCGAAGGCGACATGGTGCATGCGCGGGCCGTCACCGCCGGTCATCGCGGTGTCGTGGACGGTCGGTTTGCGACGCATCCACGCCGCATAGACGGTGCCCTCGGAGTCCTGGATGTCCTCGGTGACACGGAAGCCGAGCTTCTCCATGTAGTCCACGGCCTTCGGCACGTCCGGGGTGACCTGGTTGAAGTGGTCGAGCCGGACGAGCGCTCCCGGCGAGTACAGGTCGTAGCGCCAGGCCAGGCGCTCGACATGCTCGACCTCATAGAAGAACTCGTAGGGGAAGCCCAACGGGTCCTGCACGCGCACCGAATCGCCGATGCCGCGCACGAAGCCGTCCTTGCTGCGGCGGACTTCGCAGCCGAGCTCGCGGTAGTACGCTTCGGCGCGGTCGACGTCTTCGGGGGTCCGCACGCGGTAGGAGAACGCGGCCGCGGCGGCGACCGGCCCCTGCCGAAGCACGAGGTTGTGGTGGATGAATTCCTCCATCGACCGCAGGTAGACGGTGGTCTCGTCCTCCTCGGTGACCTGCAGGTCGAGCACGTCGACGTAGAAGTCACGCGACTTCTTCAGGTCGGTGACGACGAGTTCCATATACGCGCAGCGCAGGACATCCGGAGCGGGGACGGACGGGGTTGGGATGGCAGTGGACATGGGTTTTCCTTAAAGGGTCAGTGAGTCGAAGGAATGACGGCGGGCGGGATCACTGCTTGCCGAAGACCGGGTTGTGGACCTCGCCGAGGTTGATGTGCACGGACTGCTGTTCCGTGTAGAAGTCGATCGAACGGTAGCCGCCCTCGTGGCCGAGGCCCGAAGCCTTGACTCCGCCGAAGGGGGTGCGCAGGTCACGGACGTTGTTCGAGTTCAACCACACCATGCCCGACTCGACGGCCTGCGAGAAGTTGTGCGCCCGCTTGAGATCCGAGGTCCAGATGTAGGCGGCCAGACCGTACTTCGTGTTGTTGGCCAGCTCCAGGGCCTCCTCGTCGGAGGAGAAGGGGGTGATGGCGACGACGGGCCCGAAGATCTCCTCCTGGAAGATCCGAGCATCGGGAGCCACATCGGCGAATACGGTGGGTTCGACGAAGTTGCCGGTCTCGAAGCCGTCCGGCCGTCCGCCGCCGGCGACGAGGCGGGCCTCGGTCTTGCCGATCTCGACGTAGGACATGACCTTCTCGTAGTGCTCGGGGTGGACGAGCGCAGCCACCTCGGTGGTTTCATCCGAGGGCAGACCGACCTTCACACGCTTGGCCTGGGCGGCGTAGCGCTCGACGAACTCGTCGTAGATCGAGTCCTCGACGAGGATGCGCGAACCGGCGGTGCAGCGTTCGCCGTTGAGCGAGAAGACGCCGAAGATCGTGGCGTTGACGGCCGCGTCGAGGTCCGCATCGGCGAAGACCACGGCAGGTGACTTCCCGCCGAGCTCCATCGACAGGCCTTTGAGCCAGGGAGCGGCATTGGCGAAGATCGTCTGCCCGGTCGCCGACTCGCCGGTGAAGGAGATGAGCGGGACGTCCGGGTGCTTGACCAGCGAATCGCCGGCGAAGCCCTCTTCGCCATAGCCGTTGACCATGTTGAAGACACCGGTGGGCAGTCCGGCCTCTTCGAAGATGCCGGGCCAGAGTGAGGCCGAGAGCGGGGTGAACTCGGCGGGCTTGAGCACGACGGTGTTGCCGGTCGCGATCGCCGGTCCCAGCTTCCAGGATTCGAGCATGAACGGAGTGTTCCACGGGGTGATGAGTCCGGCCACGCCGATGGGCTTGCGGTTGACGTAGTTCGCCTGTCGCCCGGGGACCTTGAAGGCATCGTCGACCTGGGCGACGATGAGGTCGGCGAAGAAGCGGAAGTTCTCCGCCGCCCGGGCCGCCTGACCCTTGGCCTGAGTGATCGGCAGACCGGAGTCGAAGGACTCCATCGCGGCGAGCTCGTCCTTGCGGGACTCGACGATATCGGCGATCCGGCCCAGGATGCGGGCGCGCTCACGCGGCAGCATCGTCGGCCACGGGCCCTCATCGAAGGCCTTCTTCGCCGAGGCGACAGCGGCCTCGATGTCGGCCTTCTTACCCGAGGCGGCCTTGATGTAGGGCTCGTTCGTCACCGGGTTGAGGACGTCGAATTCGTCTCCGTCGATCGAGTCGACGAACTCGCCGCCGATGTAGTGGCGGATCTTCTCCGGCATATCGGTCGGTGGGGTGATGGACTGTGTCATGACTTGTCCTTTCGTGGTTCTGTGGTCGAAGCGGTGGTCATCTGCAGGTTCTGGTAGCAGTGCAGTGTGGCCGAACGGTGCTCGCGCACGGCCCGTTCGATCTCCTGAGCCGAGGCGCGGGCCCGGATGAGCGCGACGATGCGGGAGTGCTCCTCGACGGATTCGAGCGCCCGTTCGGGCACGAAGGAGAACGTCGAATCCCGCAGGTGCGAGAGCCGATCCCATTCGAGTCCGACGAGGGTGCACAGCCGTTCGTTGGGGCAGCGCCGGTAGAGCGCTTCGTGGAACTCGTGGTTGAGCCGAGTGAATTCGGACGGCTCGAAGTCCGTCAGCAGCACCCGCATCCGATCGTTGATCTCCTCGGCGGCGTCGAGATCAGCGGCGCCGAGGTGGTCCTTGGCCTGGGCGACCGCCGCCCCTTCGAGGATCGCAACGGTGTCCATCGACTGTGCGTAGGAGCCCTGATCGACCATGGCCACGCGGGCGCCGACATTGCGTTCGAAGGTCACGAGCCCATCGGCTTCGAGCCGGCGGATCGCCTCGCGCACCGGCACCACCGAGGTGTCGAGGGCGAGCGCGATCTGCGCGAGCACGAGCTTATGCCCGGGCTGATACGTCTGGTCGGCGACGCGTTCACGGATCCACCGATACGCCGTCTCGGCCTTGCTCAGCGAGGCCGTGGAGGAGGCGGACGCGGGCGACGGGGCGGACGCGGGTGACGGGGTCTCGGTCGTCACCGGGAGGCCTTCCAATCCTCGAATTTCGCCTTCCACTCGCCCTTGGGCGGGAAGAGCCCTTCGATCGGGTTGCCGGCGGCGACCTGGTCGGCCACCCAGCCGTCTTCGATCTCCTTGGCCAGGGCGGCGTCGACGACTTCCTCGGCGAGGTCGCGCGGGATGACGATGGCTCCGTCGTCGTCGGCGACGATGACATCACCGGGCAGGACGGTGGCGTTGCCGCAGGCCACAGCCACGTCCGACTCCCACGGCACGTGGCGGCGGCCGAGCACGGCGGGGTTCTTCGCGGTGGCGAACACAGGCAGGATGCCGGCCACCTCGGCGGAGTCGCGGACTCCCCCGTCGGTGATGACACCGGTGGCGCCGAGTGACTTCGCGCGCAGGGCGAGGATGTCGCCGAGTGTGCCCGAACCGGATTCGCCGCGGGCCTCGATGACGATGACCTCTCCGGGGCGGATGGAGTCGAAGGCCTGCTTCTGCGCGTTGTAGCCGCCGCCGTGGGACTTGAACAGGTCCTCACGATTGGGCACGAAACGCAGAGTCTTCGCGGTCCCGACGACCTTCGCTCCCGGCTGCAGCGGGGCCACGCCTTCGATGACGACATTGTTGAGTCCGCGAGCTCGCAGCTGCGCGGACAGCCCGGCGGTCGGGGCCTCGGTGAGCCTGGCGACGAGATCCTCGCCGAGTCCGCCCTCCACGGTCGCCGCGGCGTCCTCGGCAGGCAGCCCCGCGGCTTCGCGGGAGCCCCACGCGTCGACGGTCAGCGTCTCGTTCACGGCAGGCAGGCTGCCGAGGCTTTCGTCGAATCCGCCGGGGCCCTCGACCACGGTGGTGCTCAGACGACCGGAGCTCAGTTCCCCTCCGTTCGCCGAGGCGGCCGTGACCTCGACCTCGACCGTGTCGCCGGGCGCGACGACCGAGGATCCGGCCGGGGTGCCGGTGAGGATGACGTCGCCGGGTTCGAGGGTGAGGTGCTGGCTGAGGTCGGCGATGATGCGCGGCAGGCTGAAGATGAGCTGTTCGGCACTGGTGCCGTCGTCTTGGACGACTTCGCCGTTGACCCAGGTGCGGATGCGCAGGGATTCGGGGGCCGCCTCGGCGGCGGGGATGAGCTCGGGGCCCAGCGGGGTGTAGCCGTCGCGGCTCTTCGAGCGCACGTTCGATCCCTTGTCCGGGGTCTTCATGTCGTAGAGGCCGAAGTCGTTCGACGCGGTCACTCCGGCCACATGGGACCAGGCATCGGTCTCGGTGATGCCGCGGGCGGCGGTGCCGATGACGATGGCGACCTCCCCTTCGAAGGCGAGCAGCGAGGTTCCGGCCGGCCGCTCGATGGTCTCCCCGGTTCCGGCGACTGAGCTCGCGGTCTTGAGGAAGTAGGACGGCTGCGCGGGACGCTTTCCGCGCTGAGCCGCGCGGGACTCATAGGCCACATGAACGGCAATGATCTTGCCGGGACGGACGGGAACACCAGTTGGAGTCGACATCGATCTCACACCTCATTTCGATTGGCTTCACAATGAATCGTATATGATACGGTTCCCAGCGACAAGTAATCCAGACCACAGAGAATGCGGTCGGGATGCACCGCAGACGCACGACAGGACACAGGAGTCATGGCAGCACAGAAGCACACTCAGACCCGAGTGGCGTTCGCGACGATCGTGGGCACGAGCATCGAGTGGTACGACTACTTCCTCTACGCCGCGGCCTCGGGGCTGATCTTCAACGAGCTCTTCTTCGGCCCGCTCGGGTCGACCCTGTCGACCATGGTCGCCTTCGCGACGGTCGGCATCAGCTTCCTCTTCCGCCCCCTGGGCGCCTTCCTCGCCGGACACTTCGGCGACAAGCTCGGCCGTCGCGCCGTCCTCATCATCACACTCATCGCCATGGGCGCGGCCACGGCTCTCATCGGCGCCCTGCCGACCTATGACTCCGTCGGCGTCATCGCCCCGGCCATGCTCATCGTCCTGCGTATCATCCAGGGCATCTCGGCCGGCGGCGAATGGGGCGGAGCCGTCCTCCTCGCCGTCGAGCACGCGGACGAGGAGTCCCGCGGACTGCGCGGTTCCTTCCCGCAGATCGGCGTGTCCATCGGCCTGCTCCTGTCCTCGGGTGTGCTCGCGCTGATGACCTCGATCGCTCCGGGCGACGCCTTCCTCGAGTGGGGGTGGCGAGTGCCGTTCTTCCTGTCCATCGCGCTCGTCCTCATCGGCTACTGGATCCGCCGCGGAGTCGAGGAGTCCCCCGTCTTCCATGAGATCGCCGCACGCAAGGAACAGGTGTCGAACCCGCTGGGCAAGCTCTTCAGGGGCCACTGGCTGCTCGTCATCCTCGCCTCGCTCGTGTTCATGGGCAACAACGCCGCCGGGTACATGACCACCGGCGGATACATCCAGAACTACGCCACGGATCCGGCCGGACCCATCGGCCTCGAGCGCGGTCCCGTGCTGTGGGCGGTGGCCGCCTCGGCGGTGTCCTGGCTGATCTTCACGATCCTCGCCGGCGCGGTGTCGGACAAGATCGGGCGGCGGAACTCCTACCTGCTCGGCTGGGCCTTCCTGCTCGTGGGCATCTTCTCGCTGTTCCCGCTGGTCAACACCGGATCACTGGGCATGCTCCTGCTCGGCCTCGTCATCCTCACCGTCGGCCTCGGCTTCACCTACGGTCAGCAGCCAGCGATGTACGCCGAGCTCTTTCCCTCCAGCGTCCGCTTCTCCGGGGTGTCGGTGTCCTATGCGATCGGGTCGATCCTCGGCGGCGCCTTCGCCCCGACGATCGCGAAAGCTCTCGTGTCCGAGACGGGCACGACCACCTCGGTGGCGGTGTATCTGGGTGTCGTGGCCGCGCTCGCACTGGTCGCGACTCTGCTGCTGCGCGATCGCACCGGCATCCCGCTGGGCCCCGACCACGAGGAGGAGCAGGCCGTGAGTCCGATCATCGGGATCGGCTCGCGGAGGCAGGCGACTTCCGCCACCGAAGCGGCTCTTCGCCAGTGACCTGCGACGACGGTGACGAGTGCCACCCTGAAAACGCTCGATCGTATATGAACTGATAGCATTCGAGTATCACGACGACGTGTCAAGAACCGGAGGTTGACATGCATTTCCATCAGAACGGCTATGTGTCCGCTGACCCGCGGATCGAGGAAGCCGCGGGCTGCGGAATCGATCGCAGCGAGGACCTGCCCGATGAGGTCGACGTCCTCATCGTCGGCAGCGGCCCCGCGGGAATGATCGCGGCCGCTCAGCTCTCGCAGTATCCCGAGGTCAACGCCCGGATGATCGAGAAGCGCGATTCCCGTCTGGTCATCGGTCAGGCCGATGGCATCCAGGCTCGATCGGTCGAGACCTTCCAGGCCTTCGGTTTCGCCGAGGAGATCATGCGCGAGGGTTATCACATCACGGAGATGTCGTTCTGGAATCCGGATCCGGACAACCCCGAGCACATCATCCGCACCGGACGGCCCAAGGATGACGAACACGGGATCAGCGAGTTCCCGCACCTCATCGTCAACCAGGCCCGCGTGCTCGACTACTTCGCCCAGTTCGCCGTCCAGTCCCCCGGTCGGATCACTCCTGACTACGGCATCGAGTTCGTCGACCTCTCCGTCGGTTCCGCCGGTGAGGATGCGCCGGTCAACGACCATCCGGTGTCCGTCACCGTCCGCTACACCGCCGGTGACCGTGCCGGTGAGGAACGGACCATCCGTGCCGGTTACGTCGTCGGCTGCGATGGGGCCCGGTCGAAGGTGCGCTCGTCGATCGGGCGGACCATGTCCGGTGACCAGGCCAATCATGCCTGGGGTGTCATGGATGTCCTCGCGAACTCCGACTTCCCCGACATCCGCACCAAGTGCGCGATCTCGTCGAAGCACGGCAACATCCTCCACATCCCCCGCGAGGGCGGTCACCTCTTCCGGATGTACGTCGACCTCGGCGAGGTGCCCGAAGACGATGCTCGCAAGGTCCGGCAGACGAGCATCGACGAGATCATCCGGCGCGCGAATGCGATCATCGCGCCCTACAGCCTCGATGTGAAGAATGTCGCCTGGCATTCGGTCTACGAAGTCGGCCACCGACTCACCGATGCCTTCGACGATACCGATGAGACCGACCCGGGTTCGCCCTGCCCGCGCGTGTTCATCACCGGCGATGCCTGCCACACGCACTCGGCGAAGGCCGGTCAGGGCATGAACGTGTCGATGCAGGACGGCTTCAACATCGCCTGGAAGCTCGGCCAGGTCATCACGGGCCGGTCGTCGACGGAGCTGCTGCGCACCTATTCGGCCGAGCGTCAGGTGACGGCGAAGAACCTCATCGATTTCGACAAGGAGTGGTCGACGCTCATGGCGACTCCGCAGGAGGAACTCCCGGACAAGGCCTACCTCGAGGAGTTCTACGTCAAGACTGCGGAGTTCCCCGCCGGGTTCATGACCGAGTACACGGAGTCGATGATCACGACGTCGACGAAGCATCAGGAGCTGGCCGCCGGGTTCCCGATCGGCAAACGCTTCAAATCCGCTCGTGTCCAGCGCAGCTGCGATGCGAACTTCATCCACCTCGGCCATGAGGCGAAGGCCGATGGCCGTTGGCGCGTGTACGTCTTCGCTGATGCCGCGGCTCCGACCGCAGCGGTCGATGGCACCGCAGCGGTCGATGGCACCGCAGAGTCCAAGGTGGCAGGACTGGCGCAGTGGCTCGAATCCGATCCGACCTCTCCCCTGGTCGCCTACCGCCGCGCCGACGAAGACCTCGACGCCCTCATCGAGCTCAGCGTCATCTACCAGCAGGAGCATGCCGAGTTCGCGTTCCCCGATGTGCCGCGGGTCTTCCGCCCGCATGTCGGTGCCTTCGATCTCGAATACGTAGAGAAGATCTACGCTGCCCTGTCCGACGACGACATCTTCGACGTGCGTGAGATCAGCCGTGACGGTGCCGTCGTCGTGGTCCGGCCCGATCAGTACGTGTCGGGTGTCTTCCCGCTCGAGGCGCACTCCGAGATCGGCGACTACTTCGCAGGAGTCTTCGAACCCGTGAAGTGACGCGAATGACTGCAGCGGCTGACTGAGGCAACAGCCCCTTTTCAGAATGCTGAGGCTCAAGTGCCCTCGACCTGTGGTCGGGGGCATTTCGCTTGTGCTGCCAACCCTCGACGCCGGCAGCGATGTGTCCGAAGACCCGGAACCAGCCTCACGCGGCGGGACCATGGCGTTTGGCCATGCAGCGTTTGATTCGTTCACGGCGGTGACGATTCTTTTGGGCCTCGGCGACCAGTCCACAAATTCCCGCGGCGACGAAGAGGATGCTTCCCAGGACCCACAAACCGAAGCCTGCCGCAGGATAGGCGACCTCCATGCCCCCGGTGAGCATCCCGTTCGCGGTCTGTCCGTCCCACATCAGGATCGGCGGATCGGCGACCATCTGCAGCAGGTGCAGCCCCAGGACCGTACCGAGAACGATCGCTGCGATCGACCACCATTTCGAGGCGGACAGCAGCCAGGCAGTGAACGCGCCGGTGAGGATGATGATCCAGAGCGCGAGGTACCCCGGATTGAGGTCATTCATGTCGATCGGGGAGAATCCGAGAGACGTCACACGGATCCGCATCGATCCGTTCCCGCCGCTGTCGAGGACAGGCACGAAGGCCGTGATCACCCAGCAGGCCACCGATCCCAACGGGAGCACACGCGCTGCGAGGTTGAGACTTCGCCCTCGCGCTGTCGTCCATCGTGAACTGCCGTTCCTACCCGCCGTGCCCATACCCACGATTATCTGCAGCATTCGTGTGACAGGTGTTCCCACGATGTTCCAGATCCGACACGCTGCCTCAGCCCAGGTACGCAGCCTCGGCTCAGGTATGCAGCTCCGACTCAGTCCGGTCCGAAGACTGCCTTTACCAGTTCCGTCTCGACCGGGCTGCCTTTGCAGTCCGTCGCTGTCAGCCGCCGGTGCGCATTGCGTCTGCGCCAGTCGGCGATCTTCTCGGCACGGGTGCAATACCGCTGTTGCAACTGCTCGGGCAGTACGAATCTCGGGACGATCGACTGGAACTCGATCGGAAAACCCTCAGCCCTGCGCGGCGACTCGCCCCGCTGTGGTTCGGGGAGGTCCCGCTGTGGTTGGCGGAGGTCTCGCTGCGGCTCGAGGAGGTCCGGCTGTGGTTGGCGGAGGTCTCGCTGTGGCTCTTCTTCCCGCTGCGGTTCGAGGAATCGAGAGAGGGCTTGGCGCCAATCGACCCCTGGCGGCGAACCTCCGGGTTCGGACACCGCTTCGGGGCGCGGAAACCGCATGCGGCGGATCACCGCGGGCGTGGCCACATCGTAGGTGCGCCCGCTCGGTGTGGTGACCCGCAGGCCCTCCGCTGTGGCTTCGTGCTTCCATCCGGGGTGCTCTTTCGCGTAGTTGCAAGATGCGCACAGGCCTGAACCGTTCTCCCAGGTGGTCGCTCCACCCGATGCGACCGGCCGGGCGTGGTCGGCGTGCCGGATCGGGGCATCACACCACGGAGTCCGGCACACATCGTCGCGGAACGTGATCATCTGCCGCAGTCGTCCGGTGAACTCCCGGCTCTTCGAGTCCATTCCCACCAGCTGTCCGTCGTCGGGGCGGGTGAAGATCCTGCTGATGAACATCTTCGCCTCGTTCGCGGCAACGAATTCCCTTGCCGTCTTCGCCGGAAACGGCCCGAACCCGGGCAGCCAGGCCGGTACGAGTCCGTCAGAAAGCAGAGATTCGGCCTCGACGAGCAGATGGATCTCCGAGGGCACCGCCGTAGCGCTCGATTGGCCGCTCAGTCGTTCGACAAAGGTGTCGGCGAGCACCTGCTGGCGGTTCCGCCCGCCTGCATCAGCGGCGACAGTGATCGACTCAGCACCGGCCCGGAGGCTCTCATAGGCGGCGACGGCCTGTGGAAGCGGCAGGATCGCGGAGATCCTGGCCATCCCGTCATCGATCACGGTCAGGTTCACACGACGATTGGTCGCTGCTTTCGCTGCCCGCTTCGCAGCCGCTTCGGCGTCCATCTCGGCGCTGAGCGCACGTACTTCGGCGCGCAGGCTGCGCAGCCCTGTCGGCTCCAGACTGCGCTTCATCCGCGTATCGACCTTGCGCCGATCGGCATCGGCGAGGACCGCGGTCTCGTCGACCATGATGCGCGCTTTGTCCTCGGAGATCTCCCCCTTGGCCAGGGCCTTGAAGGTGTTGGGCATCCCGATGACGATCGTGCGGGCAGTGCTGAGAAACTTCCTGCCCGATCCGGGAGAGACCTTCTTCGCCAGTCCGACCTCGTCGCCGGCGCGCTTTCCGCAGTCGATCGCCGGCACCCGGTTGAGCCGGTCCCGTCCGATGCGCAGCGCTTCGAAGGCCACGGCCTCTTTGGACTGTGCGGCGACGACAGCGGATCTGAGTTCTTCGAGCGCAGTGATCCGCGCCAGCGTCTCCGCTTCGGTGTCGCCCTGGTCGAGACCGCGCAGGAACTCGCCGAACCGAGTGATCTCGGTCAGCGGATCCGGAGCCATCGCTGGTTCCCGTGCGGAGTCGACGTCCATATGAAGACGCTACCCGTCGGCACTGACACGACATCGGAGACAAACCCGGCAAACGCCGTTCGTCCAGGTCAGGCACGTCCAGGTCAGACATGTCAGGTCAGACACGTCCAGCTCAGAAACGTCCCAGTCAGGCACTATGCCGGCTCACACAGGATGCGGGGCCGCGACTCAGCCGGCTCCGCCGACACCCCTCTGGATCCGATTGAGGATCATGTCCATGGCCACGATGTTGTGGCCGCCCTCGGGGATGATGAGATCGGCGTTGCGTTTCGAGGGTTCGACATAGAGTTCGTGCATCGGCTTGACCGTGCCGAGGTACTGGTCTTCGACCGACTGCAGGGTCCTCCCCCGGTCGACGACATCGCGTTTGATCCGACGCAGCAGACGCACATCGGCGTCGGTGTCGACGAAGAGTTTGATGTCGAGCAGTCGGCAGATGCGCGGCTCCGCGAAGATGAGTATGCCTTCGACGATGATCACCGGCGACGGTTCGACGAGCGTCGTGGCATCGCTGCGATTGTGGATCGAGAAGTCGTAGACCGGACTCTGCACCGCCTGTGAGGCGCGCAGCGTGGTGAGATGTTCGACGAAGAGATCGTTGTCGAAGGCGTCGAGATCGTCGTAGTTGACCTTCTCACGTTCGGCATAGCTGAGCTCATCGCGTCGCTTGTAGTAGTTGTCGTGGAACAGCACCGAGGGCGGGCCCTCGCATCTGTCCAACAGCGCCTGTGTGAGTGTCGTCTTTCCGCTGCCGGTTCCGCCGGCCACACCCACAACCAAAGTCTCCACGGTTCGATTCTCCTCCTCGGCTTCGCTCCTCCCCAAATCTATACCAGCCGATTGGGAGCGCCCTGCCTCGGATTCTCGATGCCCCACCGGCGTCCGTTAGACTCGGACCGCGCGCCGATGATGCGCGCGCAGAAGTTTCTTCGAGCAGATTCCCGGGAGGTGGTTGTCAATGGATTCCGACAGTCGATTGTGCCCCCTCCCTCTCTTCCGCTGACGCCTGCCCCACCGCGCACGCGTCGACCCGACTCTGCTTGGAGTACGTCATGACCTCTGTCCTCGACGCCGCCACTGTCCGGACGCTGACCGACGATCGTGATCTCGCGGCCCTCGGTTCCGCCATCCGCGATCTCGGTCCCAACGCGACCACTGAGCTCATCGCCGAGCTCTCGGCCACCGAAGCCGCGATCGTCTTCCGCCTCCTGCCCAAAGACGAATCCGTCGAGGTCTTCGACGGTCTCGACCGCGGCACGCGCTCGGATATCATCGATGCCCTCCACACCGAGGAGCTGAGCACGATCTTCAGCGACCTCGATCCCGAGGATCAGGGCCGCCTCGTCGATGAGCTGCCCGCGAATGTCACGACGAAGCTGCTCAACGCCGTCCCCGCCTCCGACCTCGGCGCGGTGATGGCGATCGCCGGCTATGGCCGGAATTCGATCGCCCGCCGGATGTCGCCGACGGCCGTCATCGCGTGGACGAACGACACCGTCGCCGAGGTGACCGGTCGACTGCGCGACACCGAGGTCGACCTCGAGGACGTCCGCCTCATCCCCGTCCTCACCCCCGATCGTCGGATCGTCGGCACCCTCGACGCGCTCGAGCTCCTCCGCTACGCGCCCGGTACCGGAGTGGAGGGCCTGGCCGTGCCCGTCGAGGAGATCACGCACACCGATGACGATATGGAGACCGCCGCCAGAACCGCGCTGCGCGAGGACGTCACCGTCCTGCCCATCGGCGACCGTGAGGGTCGCCTCGTCGGAATCCTGCCGATCAAGGATGCCGCACGCATCATCGCCGAGGCCGACGAGGAGGACTACGCGCTGTCCGGCGGCACCCAGCCGCTCTATCGCCGGTACCTTCCCACATCGGTCCTCACCATCGCCCGCACCCGCATCGTGTGGCTGCTCGTTCTCGCGATCTCGGCGGTGCTCACCGTCCACGTGCTCGAGATCTTCGAATCGACGCTGGCCGAGGTGGTTGCGCTCGCGCTGTTCATCCCGCTGCTGACCGGCATCGGCGGCAATACGGGTTCGCAGGCCGCGACGACGGTGACCCGTGCACTGGCGATGGACGAGATCGGACTGCGCGACTTCATCCGAGTCGCCGGCAAGGAACTGACGACGGGTCTGCTGCTCGGTGTGCTCCTGGCCGTACCGGCGTTCGCGATCGCCTCCCCGCTCTACGGCCTCGAGATCGGTGCCGTCATCGCGCTGACGCTCACGGTCAACTGCCCGATCGCGGCCGTGGTCGGAGGCTCGATTCCGATTGCGGCGAAGGCGTGCAGGGTCGATCCCGCGGTCGTGTCGACACCGTTCATCTCGACCTTCTGCGATGCCAGCGGTCTGCTCGTGTACTTCACCATCGCGATCGCGCTGCTCGGCCTCTGAGCCGACCGTCTCCCAGCCCGGCCTCACCCGAGGCTGCGGGTGAGCTGAGTCCACAGCTGCTGGTCGAAGCGACGCCGACCGAGCAGACCGGCCATATGACGGACCGCATTGTCGACCTTGCCGCGCCAGACGTCGATCGCGGTCTTCGCATCCGCTCCGCTCAGCGCGCGGAACATCGCCCGATCGTCGCTGACGATGCGGTCGCTGGCCGGTGAGTAGTCGAGCTGGAGGACGGAGATGAACAGGCGCAGCCGCAGGGTCAGGGATTCGAAGGCCCGCGCCGATTCCCGCAGTCCCGAGGCTCGGGCAAGCTCCTGTTGGAAATGGAGGTCGGCGTCTTCGACGTCGATTCCGCTGCGAGTCGGTGCCGAGGCCTCGACCTGCCGCAGGGCCAACTGCACGGGCACGAGGTAACGCTGCGGGCGCAGGGACAGCGATCTCAGCACAACCTCGCCGATGGCCATGCGGGCGGCATAGAGGTCGAGCACGTCGACGGTGGTGATGAGCGGGATCCGCGCCCCGCCGCGAGAACCGTCGAGCAGCTTGTCATCGACCATCCGGCGCAGGGCGGCGTCAACGGAGGCCCTGGGCACACGCATCCGTCGAGAGAGCAGGCGCGGGTTGATTCGGTCCCCGGGTTCGTAACCGGAGTCGATGATCTCCTCGCGCAGGGCGATCGCCAGGTGTTCGGTGATCGACCGGGTCTCCTTCGGCAGCCATGAAGAGATCTCCATTGAGTCAGAACTCATGGAACTTCTCACGGGCTCGACGGGCACAGACTCCCGCCACAGCACCCCCTCGAGTCCGTGCCGGACCCGTGCGGAGAGCAGATCGAGCAGAGACCCGGGGATGTCCTGGCATCCGGCCAGCATGGCCTTGAGCGCGTCGAGGAATTCCTCGAAGTCAACGCATGCGCTCACCCGTGATTCCGGCCCCGCACCGAGGTCGTCGGGAACTTCTCGCAGCGGGTCGAAGACGAGGAAACGGCCCTCGCCTGACAACAGATCGAGCAGCTGACCGGTGGGCATCTGCCGGTGTTCGCTGTCGAAGCGCTGCCGCCACCGCCCCACGCCGGCCGAGCGCAGCGCCGCCGCGATTCCCGCGATCCGACGCTGGATCCGTCGTGGCGGCACCGACGGGCCTCCGCCCCCGTTCTCACCCTCGTCACCAGCATCGACGCGCCGGACACCGACGATGACGAGAGGGAACCCGCTGGCGGCGAGGATGATCTCGTGGCCGCCTGTCACCGTGGCCACGGGCACGGTGAGAGAGCGGACGGAGCGGGAGACGATGCTCTGACTCAGACCGGTCGCCTCCGCCAGCGCACGAGTCGAATAGTCTCGTCCGGAGATCCGGGCCCCGGCCGTCGCGACAAGAGCCTCGACGACGCGGTCGGCGGTGTCTTGGATCGGCGGGCGCCCGCTGCGCGGGCGATCGCTCAGGTCGGATCTGCTCGCCCAGCGCCGCAGCGACGTCGGGGACGCGCCCGTGGCCAGCGCCACCTCGGCGAGGGTGGAGGTCTCCAGCGCTGCCACCGCCTGACGACGGAACTCCGGGGAATACATCCCGTCATTCTAATATTTCTGACTCAAAGATGTCAGTGATGGTCTCCGGTCTCTTCACCCCCGGATTCCCGCGGAGCATACTGAGATCGAAGCCACGCGGTCAGCGCCGATGCGCGAAGGCACCATCCACGACAAGCAAGGGAGCGCAGTTGCTGCACACCGATACCGATCTCGAACAGCTCACGGCCCGGTCGATCGACACCGTCCGCAGATGGCTGCGGGTGGCAACTTCGAAGACCGCTGCGAAGAACCCGGCGGCCGAACGCCTCTCCGCGGTCCTCTCCGATGAGAACGGTCTCGACTTCACGGTCGGATTCGTCGATCGTGTGGTCCGCACCGATGATGTGCATGCGGCCGCCGATGCCCTCGCCGAGGTCGGCAAGCTCGCCCCGGAGACGATGTCCGCCCTCGACCGCGCGCAGATCAAGGCCGGCGCCGCGCTGGCGAAGATCGCCCCGCAGGTCGTCGTCCCCGCCGCCCGCACCCGTTTGCGCCAGATGGTCGGGCACATGGTCGTCGACGCCCGCGACAAGCAGTTCGGCAAAACCGTCGCGAAACTCACCGCCGACGGCCACCGGCTCAACATCAACCTCCTCGGCGAGGCCGTGCTCGGCGACGGCGAAGCCGACCACCACCTCGAGGAGACCCACCGCCTCCTCGCCCGCGAGGATGTCGACTACGTCTCGGTCAAGGTCTCCTCGGTGGCTTCGCAGATCTCGATGTGGGCCTTCGACGAGACCGTCGACTATGTCGTCGAGCGTCTCCGCCCCCTCTACCAACAGGCTGCGAAGGCCCCGACGGGCGCGAAATTCGTCAACCTCGATATGGAGGAGTACCAGGATCTCGAACTGACGATCGCTGTGTTCACGCGCCTGCTCTCCGAACCGGAGTTCAAGGACCTCGAGGCCGGAATCGTCATTCAGGCCTACCAGCCCGATGCGCTCGGCGCGGTGCAGCGGCTGAGCGAATTCTCCGCCGAACGTGTGGACAACGGCGGCGTCGGGATCAAGGTCCGCCTCGTCAAGGGCGCGAATCTCGCGTTGGAGACCGTGCACGCCGAGATCGCCGGATGGCCGGTGACGACGTGCGACTCGAAGCAGTCCACCGATGCCAACTACAAGCGCGTCCTGCACTGGCTGTTCACTCCGGAGCGGATGAAGGGCCTGCGCATCGGCGTGGCCGGACACAACCTCTTCGACATCGCCTTCGCCCATCATCTCTCCGTCGACCGTTCGGTCACCGACCGGGTCGAGTTCGAGATGCTCCAGGGCATGGCCAGCGAGCAGGCCGCCGCCGTGACCGAGGACGTCGGCGACCTCCTCCTCTACGTCCCGGCCGTGCACCCGAAGGAGTTCGACGTCGCGATCTCCTACCTGGTGCGCCGCCTCGAGGAGAACTCGGCTTCCGAGAACTTCATGTCCGGCATCTTCGACCTCGCCAACGGCAACGACGTGTTCAAGCGCGAGGCCGATCGGTTCACCGCCGCTGTCGCCGACCTCGAGTCGATCCTCGACTCCGAAGGTGAAGCCGCGCCCCTTCCCAACCGCCACCAGGACCGTTCGACAGAAGTCCTCGGCGAGACCGTCGTCCCGACCGAGTTCTTCAACGAACCCGACACCGATCCCTCGCTGCCGGCGAACCAGGCGTGGGTCCGGAAGATCATCGCCGAGGCGACCGCTCCCGGGTACCTCGACGATCGTCCGCACGCGCCGACGGTCGAATCGACCGAGCAGCTCGATGAGATGATCGCATCCGGGCGCGCCGCGGCCAAGGGCTGGCGTGAGCTCGGGGCTGCCGGACGAGCCGAGATCCTCCACCGGGCCGCGGACATCTTCGCCGCCCGTCGCGGTGAGTTCATCGCGGTCGAGGCCGCCGAGGTCGGCAAGATGCCCGCGCAGTCGGACCCCGAGGTCTCCGAAGCCATCGACTTCATCCGCTACTACGCCCTGAATTCCCTCGAACTCGACTCGCTCGACGGGGCGAAGTTCACCCCCGATGAGATGGTCGTCATCACCCCGCCGTGGAACTTCCCCGTCGCAATCCCGACCGGCGGCACCGTGGCGGCCCTGGCGGCCGGGTCGGCCGTGATCCACAAGCCTTCGAAGCCGACGCCGCACTGTTCGGCGCTCATCGTCGACTGCCTGTGGCAGGCCGGTGTCCCGAAGGACGTTCTGCAGCTGTGCGCCCCGATCGAACGGGACCTCGGTCAGCACCTCGTCTCCCACCCCGATGTCGACCGGGTCATCCTCACCGGGGCCTCGGAGACCGCGGCCCTGTTCAAGTCCTTCCGCCTCGAACTCCACGTCAACGCCGAGACCTCGGGCAAGAACGCTCTCATCGTCACGCCCGCAGCCGACCGTGATCTGGCCATGGCCGATCTCGTCCATTCGGCCTTCGGCCATGCCGGGCAGAAGTGTTCGGCCGCCTCGTTGGGCATCATGGTCGGGTCGACCTACGACTCCGAGCGCTACCGCAGCCAGCTCATCGATGCCGCGTCCTCGATGGTCGTCGATTGGCCGGCGAACCTCGCGGCCACCATGGGCCCGCTGACCGAGGATCCTTCGGACAAGCTCCGTCGCGCCCTGACCTCGCTCGAGCCCGGAGAGTCCTGGCTGCTCGAGCCCAAGCAGCTCGACGACACCGGACGCCTGTGGAGCCCGGGTATCAAGGACGGGGTCAAACCGGGGTCGTTCTTCCACCTCACCGAGGTCTTCGGTCCGGTCCTCGGGCTCATGCACGCGAAGGATCTCGACGAGGCGATCGAGTTCCAGAACGCCGTGGACTTCGGTCTCACCGGCGGCATCCACTCCCTCGACCCGGAGGAGGTGCGGACCTGGCTCGATCGTGTTCAGGTCGGCAACGCCTACGTCAACCGCGGCATCACCGGAGCGATCGTGCGCCGGCAGTCCTTCGGCGGCTGGAAGCAGTCCTCGGTGGGTCTGGGTTCGAAAGCCGGCGGGCCGAACTACCTCATGCTCTTCGGCCACTACGCCGACGATCCCGCGAGCTTGCCGGGCGCCGTCGGCCCCGAGCAGGACCTCGATCTGGCCAAGGCCGATGACGAACGCTGGCTGGCCCGCGAATTCGGGGCGGCCAAGGACCACACCGGGCTGGCCTCCGAGGCCAACATCTTCCGCTACCGCCCTCGTCCGGTCACTCTGCGAGTGACGTCGACGGCGACGCTGTTCGACCTCGAACGCTCGGTTCACGCGGCCAAGACCGTCGGGGCGACGGTTCAGCTCTCCGTCGCCGAGGATGTACCCGCCGCGGTGAAGATCGCCGTGACGAACGCCGGGGTCGCCGCACGCACCGAGTCCGCCGCGGACTTCGCCGAGATGGTCGCCGCGGGCAGGTACGACGACACGGTCGGGGCCCGCATCCGCGTGCTCGGCGCCCTTGAGGACGAACTGCTGGCCGCGGCCGCTCCTCGCCCCGAAGTTGCGATCATCGATGAGCCGGTGACCTCCTCTGCCCGGGTGGAGCTGCGCTACTACGTGCAGGAGCAGGCGGTGTCGATGACTCTGCACCGCTTCGGCAACCCCAGTCGCGACTTCCACGAACTTGCGGCCGAACTCAAGGGCTGAACGCGAACCTCTCACTGAAGGCGGCCCGCCTCCTCGCAAGGGGAGCCGGGCCGCCTTCGTCTGTGGCTTCACGCAGCCCGCGAGGACCTCAGAACCAGTTCGGCTCGTCGGCGGTCAGCCAGCTGATCGGATTGACATTGCGGCCGTTCGACATCGCCACGGACAGGATGTTGGCCAGATAGCGATCTTCGGAGATCTCCAGCGGCCGGCCCGCGCTGTCACGACTGCGGCGGAGGTGACGCAGCAGCGGTCGCCCGCGGGCGACACCCAGGAGGGCAGCGTCCTGTTGGCCGCAGACGGTGGCTGAGAAGACATGATCGGCACCGGCGAACACGATTCCGTGCTGCTGGGCGAGGCTGCGGCTGACCGATGCCGCATCACCGGGAATCTTCTCGACCATCTCGCCGAGCTGCTCGGGGTAGCTCGTCCTCTCAACCATGACCTTCTCCCCGTCGAGCAGACGCACACGCAGAACCCGCAGCACACGTGCACGGGGGTCGACTTTGAGTGCCGCGGCCGTCTCCTCCCCCGCGATGCGCCAGTTCTGTTCGATGACATGACCGCCGGGAGTCCGTCCGTGTGCACTCGCCCACTGCGCGAAGCTGCGGAACTCCTCGGCCACGGCCGCCGGACGGGGACGTCGCAGCACCGTCTTCCGCGCGCCCCGGCGGCCTCCCAGCGTGCCCTCGCTGACCAGCAGGCGCAGGGCTTCGCGCACCGTGCCCGGAGCGACTCGGTACTCGGCGGCCAGAGCCGCTTCGGATTCGAGGCTCTGACCCACCTGACGTGCCCCGGTGCGAATCGACTCCCGCATCTGCTCCGCGATCTGCTCGTACCTTGCGCCACTCGCCCCGGTTGACTCCCGCTGCGCTTCGGTCACGCCTTCAGTCCTCTCATGATGTTCCTCCAGTCCCGCCAGCACGCTCAGCACCGCATACGGTGCTGTGCATCTACGCTACCGCAAGCACCGAGATGTCGATGACAGCGCACTCACCGCATGCTGACCATCCGGATGCGGCAACGTCGACGGGCGTCCAGTGTTCACCCGAGAGGGGCGACAGTGTCACTCTCCATTCACACTTCGCTGGTGAGGTTATTCTTAATTCCACATCCTCACTAGTGAGCTAAATTGCCTATCCTTCATCTGTTCCCTATCGTGGATGGGGATCGAAGCACTTCGAATAAGAACACATGCGCTTACGCGCAAGTCCGAAAGGCGAGTACGACGATGCTCAAACACACACGAAAGCTCACAGCTGTCCTCGCAGTGGGCGCTCTGGCGGCCCTGTCCGGCTGCGGTGGCAGCGGGGAATCTGAGGAATCCGCCAATTGGCGATCGGCGACGTCGGTCGAAGACGGCGGGGGCATGGATGCTCTCGTCGAAGCGGCTCAGGCGGAGGGATCGCTCAACGTCATGGGCCTCTACCCCGATTGGGCCAACTACGGCGGGCTGCTCGACGCGTTCGCGGAGAAGTACGACATCGAGATCGACAACGACACCTCGACCGGCGCGAGCCAGGACCTCATCAACGCGGTGAAGAACAGGCAGGGGCAGGAGACCTCTCTCGACTATCTCGACACCGGCGAATCCTTTGCCGTCGATGCCGCCGAAGAGGGTCTGCTCGCCGAGTACTACCCTGAAACCGCCGATGACATCCCCGAAAACATGAAGTCACCGGACGGCACCTGGTTCAACCACCTCGGCGGGACCATGGCCATCGGCTGCGACGCCGAAGCGGTGAAGAAGTGCCCCACGAGTTTCGAGGAGCTGCTCGACCCGGAGTACAAGGG
The DNA here is from genome assembly GCF_049804075.1 of Brevibacterium sp. FAM 24630. Classification (NCBI taxonomy): domain Bacteria; kingdom Bacillati; phylum Actinomycetota; class Actinomycetes; order Micrococcales; family Brevibacteriaceae; genus Brevibacterium; species Brevibacterium sp. FAM 24630. The sequence continues at coordinate 47,576 of NZ_JBNBZD010000004.1, read as the reverse complement.
CAAGGTCGCTATGCGCGGAAACCCGACCACGGGCGAGGCCGGCTTCATGGCCGTCGTCGCCGCGTCCCTGGCCAACGACGGCTCACTCGATGACATCCAGCCGGGCATCGACTACTTCGCGGAGCTCTCGGACAAGGGCAACCTCGTGCCGACCGAGGCCGAGGCCGGAACGTTCGAGACTGGTGAGACGCCGATCGCCGTCAACTGGGACTACCTGCTCCTGCAGTGGGCGGACGACCTCGCTGACGGCGGGGTGGACATGTCGATCTCCATCCCGTCGGACGGCACTGTCGCCTCCTACTACGCAGCATCGATCAACGAGGATGCACCGCACCCGGCAGTTGCTCGCCTGTGGCAGGAATTCGTCTTCAGTGACGAGGGGCAGAACCTGCTGCTCGAGGGGTATGTCATGCCCGGACGACTCGACGCCATGGTCGAGTCCGACACGGTCGACGACGATGCGCTGTCGAAGCTGCTCGATGATGCGGTGGACCAGACAGCACCGCAGCCGACTCAGGAACAGCGGGATTCGCAGCAGAAGGTCCTCGCCGACAACTGGGCGAAAGCGATCGGATGACCTCAGTCCCACAGTCGCTGCCGCACACCGGTGGGCCGGCCGGAGAAGATTCCTCTCCGGCCGGCCCACGGCGCAGGCGCACCCCCTCACCGGCCCTGACGGCTCTGGCACCGATCACGATCATCATCGTGCTGTTCTTCGTGATCCCGATCGGCGGAATGGCGGCGACATCGTTCCTCGTCCCGGGCAGCGAACCGGGGACGAAGACCTTCGGCCTCGACAACTACACCGCGCTGGGTTCGGGTTCGCGCTCGATGGCCCTGGGCAACAGCCTGCTGCTGTCGTTCACCGCCGCCACGGTAGCCGCGGTCTTCGGCGGCATCTGCGCCTGGGCGATCTCGACCGTGAAGTCGAAGATCGTCGACTCCATCACCGCGGTCATCTCCAGCGTGCTGGCCAACGACGGAGGCGTCCCTCTGGCGTTCTCCTTCATCGTTGCGGTCGGCAACACCGGATACTTCACCGCGCTGATCACTGCGGTCGATTCGACGTTCACGCTCTACAGTGTCAAGGGCCTGATCCTCATGTACCAGTACTTCCTCATCCCCACGATGATCCTGCTCACGCTGCCCAGCTTCGTCGCGCTCAGACAGCAGTGGCGTGAGGCCAACACCTCCTTGGGCGGCACCGACCTGACCTTCTGGCGCCGAGTCGGACTGCCGGTCATCACCCCTGCCCTGCTGGGCGCCTGGCTGCTGATGTTCGGCTCCGCCTTCGGCACTCACGCCTCGGCGGCGGTGCTCATCGGCACGGGCGGCTTCCCCCTCATCCCCCTCGAGATCGCCGGCCAGCTCGCAGGCTCTGCTGCCACCGGCGGAGAAGGGGTGGCCATGGCGCTGGGTGTGACGACGGGAGCGATCGCCGTCATCGTCCTGATCGCCTTCAACGCACTGACGAAGAGGAGCGCCAAGTGGCTCAACACCTGAACAGCTCTCCGCGGATGAGGAGATTCTTGGCCTGGCTGCCACTGGCGGCCCTGGCGATCTTCATCCTCACACCGCTGTTGAGCTCGCTGACCTACTCGTTCTTCCGTGCCGACGGCAGCTTCACCACATCCGGGCTCACCGGTCTGGCTGACTCAGGAAAGATCGTGGCCCCGCTCATGCGCAGCCTCATCGTGTCGGTGCTCGCCGCCGTCATCCTCGTCGTCACGCTGGTTCCCGCGGTCGTCGCCGTCCACCTCTGGGCGCCCCGACTGCGATCGGTGCTCAGCATCCTGTGCACCCTTCCGCTGGTCGTCCCGGCGATCGCGATCGTCGCCGGGCTCTCGGCGGTTCTGCGCAGCCTCGCATCCCAGGGACGCGGCAGCTTCGGCATGCAGCTGAACACCATGCTGCAGTCCCAGGACCTGCCGCTCGTGCTCGTCGGCACCTACGTCATCCTGTGTCTTCCCTTCACCTTCCGGTCGATCGATGCCGGACTGTCCACCCTGCCGCTGCGCACCCTCTTCGAGTCCTCGTCGATCCTCGGTGCCGGACTGGGAACCACGCTCCGCCGGGTCGTCATCCCCAACATCCGCGGACCGGTGATGTTCTCCCTCTTCTTCACCTTCGCCCTGTCCATTGCGGAGTACACGGTGGCCGCGACCCTGTCGATCAACACCCTGCCGGTCTTCCTCAACACGCTCTCGAGCACGAACTTCCGCGGTTCGATCACGCTGTCCGTGCTGCTCAACCTCACCACGTGGCTGCTCTTGGCAGCTGCAACCGTGAGCGCATCGCGGTTCGGTCACCGACCGAACGCTGTGAGCGAAGACGATGAGACAGAGGCCGACGACCCGGCCCCCGCTTCGGCCGCCGCCTCAAGAAAGGACGCTGTGACCTCATGACCATCTCTGAACGCACTCGACCATCGCCCGCGGGCCCCGAGCAGTCGAACGAGCCCGAGTCCGTGCGCTTCGAGCACGTGGACAAGTCCTATGGCAGCACCGAGGTGCTCAAGGACTTCAACATCGACATCGAGGCCGGCAGCATGGTCAGCTTCCTCGGCCCTTCGGGCTGCGGCAAGACGACGACTCTGCGCATCCTCGCCGGTTTCGAACCGGTCAACGGAGGAGACGTGCTCGTCGGCGGCGAATCCGTACTGAAACTGCCGCCGAACAGCCGGGACATGGGCATGGTGTTCCAGAGCTACAGCCTGTTCCCCAACCTCAGTGTCAGCGACAACATCGAATACGGTCTGCGGATCCGCAAGGTCGATGTCGGAGCACGGCGCCGACGCACCGAGGAACTCCTCGAGATCTGCGGGCTGACCGGCATGGGCGGCCGCTTCCCGCATCAGCTCTCGGGAGGCCAGCAGCAGCGCGTGGCTCTGGCCCGCGCATTGGCCACCCAGCCGAAGGTCCTTCTGCTCGACGAGCCGCTGTCGGCACTCGACGCCTCGGTCCGTTCCTCACTGCGTGATGAGATCCGTCGGGTGCAGCAGGCGCTGGGCACCACGACGGTCTTCATCACCCACGATCAGGGAGAGGCGCTGGCGATCGCCGACCGTGTGGCCGTGATGAACGGCGGCAGGATCGAGCAGTACTCCGCCCCTCACGAGGTGTACTCCTCCCCCGCCACCGCGTTCGTCGCCCGCTTCGTCGGATCGATCAATGAGTTCGCCGTCGGCCGCGATTGGACGATCCGGGACCGTCTGCCCGTCGAACCCGCACCCGATGACACCATCTTCGTCCGGCCCGAGAATCTCTCGATCACCGCGGCCGCTGATGGCTTCCTCGAGGTCAAGCACAGCACCTACACCGGCGAGCGCACGATGGTCCACCTCGGTCTGCCCGGCGACCACAGCGCACAGTGGTCGGCATCGCTGGCCTCCGCTGACGCCGACGCTATGCGACCGGGACTGCGCATCGATGCCTCAGTCACCGCCGAGCCCGCACTGCGCCTGGGCCGCAACGACGCCGCAGGACTCCGCGCATGAGCGGCTCCATCACCGGCTTCTCCGGTGCCGTCTTCGACTGCGACGGTATCCTCGTCGACTCCGAAGCGCCCTGGATCGAACTCATGGGAGACTACCTGGAGTCGCTGGCCGCAGACGACATCGCAGCCGAGGATCTCCGCGGACTCACAGCAGCCGAAGCCGTGGCGCGACTGCAGCAGGTGCATAAGAGCCTCGGTTCCCCCAGCGATGTCCGACCGCCGACAGCCGAGGAGGTCGACCGCGCTTACAGCGCCGCTCTGGAACACGTCGCAGCACCCGTGCCCGGTGCTCCCGAACTCGTGGCATCACTGTCAGGCAGCATCCCGATCGCCGTGGCCAGCAACGGTCGCGGCGGCGACGTGCGCGGCCTTCTCGAGCGAGCAGGCATGCTCGACCTCTTCGACGCGATCATCACGATCGACGATGTCGATCAGGGCAAGCCCGCGCCGGACCCCTACCTTCTGGCCGCACAGCGACTCGGGTTGGCCGCCTCGGCGGTGGTCGCCTTCGAGGACTCACCTGTAGGGTCACAGGCAGCTCACACGGCCGGATGCACGGTGATCGGAGTCAACAGCGATCCCAGCATCGAACTGGCCGGCGAGGTGCGGCTGCGGCACTTCGCCCAGCTGCGCTTCGACTCCCGAACCCGCACGCTCCTCCTCGACTCCGACTACTGACCACCCACCCGATGCCGATCATTGGAGAAGATCCCATGCCCGCTGAGACCACTTTCACCCTGCAGACATGGAACGTCTGGTACGGCGGTCGAGAAGTCGACTTCGGCCAGGAGAAGCAGTACGCGATCGCAGCGCAGTTCCCGGCAGACGTCCTGGCGCTGCAGGAGTGCTGGGGCAGCGCTGCGGAGAACCTGGCCCCGAAGCTCCTGGCGGACCATGCGCAGCGCGGATGGGATACAGCCGTGCTCAGCACCGGGCAGCTGACGCCGGTGGACACCAGCACGCTGCCCTACGCTCAGGCCGCACTCGTGCGACCGCTGCCGGACTCGCCGCGGATCCTCGTGTGGTCCGTCCACCTCGCGCCGTACCCCTATGCGGTCTACCGAGCCCTGCAGGGTGAGGGCCAAGAGGTCGCCGATGCCGAGGAGGCTCCTCGTCTGCAGCAGATCGAAGAGATCCTCTCCGAGACTGCCCGCATCAGCGCTGAGGTCGACGAGGAGGACCTGCCGGTGGTCATCTGCGGTGATTTCAACACCCCGTCCACCGGGGATTGGGCGGCGCGCACCGACCGACCCGATATCGCCTGGCGCTCTCCCGATGCGCTGCTGGCCGCCGGATTCACCGACACCTTCCGCGCGATCCACCCCGACCCCGTCGCCGCGCCGGCCGATACCTGGTCTCCGATCGAACCGCTCACCCATGCCGGTCATGAGGAGAAGCCCGAACCGGGCCGCACCGACGGCGCCGAACCTCGTGATCGCATCGATTTCATCTTCTCCCGCGGCCTCGACATCGTCGACAGCGTGATGCGCGGCTGCAGTGCCGAAGGCCTGACCGAAGACGGGTTCGTCGATGTGGGCGGCCGCTGTGAACTCATCCCGAACCAGCGGCAGAACCGCTTCCCGTCCGATCATCAGCTCGTTGAGACGAGCTTCGCCTTCCGCAGCTGATCGTCTTGTCGCGATCGGCGGGGTGTCACGCGGTCGATCGCACTCAAGGACCGGTCTTCAGCTGCTGCCCGACCTCCTCGGCGATCCGTTCGTAGACGGGCAGCACCGTCTGTCGTGTGGCGCCGATGAGGTTGAAGCCATGACCGACCTCGGGCAGGTCGACGTGCCCGCGCAGCGACCCGGCCCGTTCGAGACGCTCGGCGTAGCGGATGCCCTCATCACGAAGGATGTCTCTGCCGCAGGTGATGATGAGGGCGGGGGCGATGCCGTCCAGTGGTGCAGTGTCGTGGTCGCCGGCCGGTGACGCCAGACGACTGCGACGGTCGGTCGCATCCGGACAGTAGGCGACGTCGAAGATCGGGCCCATGCGCGCCAGGAACGTCTCCTTGCCCTCGCGCAGCTTCTGGGCGGCGGGGATGCTCAGGTCGAGAGGCGGGTACATGAGCATCTGCAGAGCGAGTTCAGGACCGCCGTGTTCGAGCGCGAGCCGCGCCGCGCCCGCGGCCAAGGCACCGCCGGCGGACTGACCACCGATGGCGCATCGTGTGCCGTCCCAGGGGCGCTCCTTGTCCGCCGCCCACAGCGCCACATCATAGGCCTGTTCGACAGGGCCGGGGAAGCGACACTGCGGCGCGGGAATGTAATCGACGTTGATCACGGTCACCTCCGCTTCAGCTGCGAGGTACCGACACAGCGGGTCGTCCTGTTCGGGGTGGCGCAGGATGAAGCCGCCGCCGTGCAGATTCACATAGACGCCCCTGCCTTCCATCCCCTGCGGAGGGGAGTAGACCGTCGCGGGCAGACTGCCGTGACGCGTGGGAATCCTGATGTCCTCGGTGCTCGCCGGGATCTCCGCGAACGAGACCTCCGACGGTCGGCGGGAACCGCCTGGGCCCTTCTGCGCCAGACGGGCAATGACATCGGCGATGGGACGGGGAACTGCCATGACTGACCTCTTTCGGTTTCGGCCTCGTCTGAGTCTCTGCCACCTCGGCGGCATTCCGAGACGACGGTACTCCACCGTACTGCGATGCCCACACGGCGAGCCCGGATCGCTCGGATAGACGTCACATCGGCAGAAGTCCGTAGTACAGTCAGTTCACATCGTATTCACATGGTCGACACCGTTGTCGACCTGTCGCCGGATAACGTGCAGGAGATTGCGCTGATTCCGTGCGCGGTGTTCCGTTCCCACGAAAGGCCCCTATGAACGTCTCCAAGACGGCTTCATCCGCTGCTGCTCTCTGCCTCGTCGCAGGGCTCGGACTTGTTTTTCCCGCCGGCCCGGCTCTTGCTGCCGATGCTGTCCACATCAGCGAGATCGGCTACACCCTCGACACCGATTTCATCGAGATCGCCGCGGAACCGGGCACGGACGTTTCGGGGTGGACCATCGGGTCCGTCACTCGCGGCGGCAGCGTCCAGGCCGAGGAGAACACGACGACGCTGCCCGAGGACAGCACCGTCGGTGATTCCGGCGCACTGGCCGTCGAGGTTCCGATCACCAACTCCGTGAACTCCGGTCCCGCCGCCGACGGCAGCTACGGCTCGTCCGCCTACGCCATCGACGACGAGGGCGCACTCGTGTCCTTCGCACAGATCGGCGGTGTCGTCGGCGGCAAGGGCGTGACCGGGACGACGGGAAAGTACACGCCCGCACCCGTGGTCGGTGAGGAAGCCGAACCCACAGGTGCCACGGCGGCCGGCGGGCAGTCGATCCAGCTCGTCGACGGCACATGGACATCCGCGGCCCCCACCCCCAACGCCCTGCCCGGTGATGATGGCGGCGAGGATCCAGGCCCTGACCCCGAGGACGTCACTCCGATCGCTGACATCCAGGGCACGGGCAGCGAGAGCCCCCTTCAGGGTGAGACCGTGAAGACCCGCGGCGTCGTCACCGCTTCCTACCCCGACGGCGGTCTCAACGGCTACTACGTGCAGACACCCGGCACCGGCGGGGCCGATGACGAGACTCCGGGTGCCTCCGACGGCATCTTCGTCTACTCCCCCGACACCGTCGGCAGCATCAGCATCGGCGATCGCCTCGAACTGACCGGCATCGTATCCGAGCACTACGGTCAGACGCAGATCTCCGTCGGTGCGAACGGATTGACGACTCTGGAAGAACCCGCCGAGGCGGTCAAACCGGTCGAGGATGCGTTCCCCACGGATGAGGCCGAACGCGAGGCCCTCGAAGGTATGCTCCTCCAGCCCAGCGGTGAGCTCACCGTCTCCGACAACTACAACACGAACACCTATGGTGAAGTCGTGTTGGCCACCGGTGAGGAAACCCTCCCTCAGGCCACGGATGTGGCCCGCCCGGGCTCCGAAGAGGCCGAGGCGATCGAGGCGGACAACCTCGAACGCGAGGTCATCCTCGACGACGGAGCGACCGTGAACTTCCTGGAGAACGATAAGGATGTGCCTCTGCCCTATGTCTCGAACGACGCTCCCGTCCGGGTCGGCGCCACGGCAACGATCACCTCGCCGGTGGTGCTCGGATTCGATCACGAGAAGTGGCGCTTCCAGCCCACAACCCGCCTGACCGGGGCCAACGCTGACGCGGTCCAGCCGGCGAGCTTCTCCGACACCCGCACCGAGGTTCCGGAGGCCGTCGGCGGTCAGATCAGTCTCGCCAGCTTCAACGTCCTCAACTACTTCACCACGACCGGTGACCAGCTCTCCGGCTGCACCTACTACGACGACCGCGAGGGCAACCACATCACCGTCCGCGGCGGCTGCGAGGCTCGAGGGGCTGCGAATGCCGAGAGCCTCAAGCGGCAGGAGTCGAAGATCGTCACGGCGATCAACAAGCTCGACGCTTCCGTCGTCTCCCTCATGGAGATCGAGAACTCCGCGAAGTTCGGTGACGACCGCGATGTCGCGCTCGAGACGCTCGTCGAACGCCTCAACGAGGCGGCCGGAACCGAGAAGTGGGACTTCGTGCCCTCACCCGAAGAGGTCCCGGCCGATGAGGACGTCATCCGCACAGCGCTGATCTATCAGCCCGCCGAGGTGGCCCCGCAGAAGGACTCCACGATCCTTGACGATGAGGATGCGTTCTCGAACGCACGCGAACCCCTGTCTCAGGCGTTCGCCCCGAAGGACGACTCCGGTGAGGTCGAGGCCGAGAAGACCTTCGTGACGATCTCGAATCACTTCAAGTCCAAGGGCTCGGGCGAAGGTCCGGGCAATGAGGACTCCGGCGACGGCCAGGGTGCCTCGAACGCCGATCGCGTCAAGCAGGCGAAGTCGCTCGTCGACTTCGCCGGAGACCGGCAGAAGGCTGCCGGCAGCGACTATGTCTACCTCCTCGGCGACTTCAATTCGTACACACAGGAGGATCCGATGCAGGTCTTCTACGAGGCCGGCTTCAAGGACGTCGCCTCGGAGAAGACGGATAAGTCGACCTACGTCTACGGTTCGCGCACCGGCAGTCTCGACCACGTGCTCGCCCTCGATTCCGCTGGAGGCGCAGAAAACGCGGCGAACACACAGAACACCAGCACCGAGGCGGCCCTTCCTTCCAGCGGATTCGACGCGATCACCGGGGCCGATATCTGGAACATCAACTCGGTGGAGGCGCTGGCCCTCGAATACAGCCGCTTCAACTACAACGCGGCTGACCTCTTCGCACCGGATCAGTTCCGTGCCTCCGATCACGATCCCGTGATCGTCGGGCTCTTCGACGAGGACTCCGATGACGGGGGCTCGGATGGTGCGAGCTCTGACTCGGACGGCGCAGATGGCGGGTCAGAGGAAGCCGACGGTTCGGACTCTGCCGGTTCGGACGGCGCTGGAAGCAGCGCCGACGGCGCTGACGCTGGCTCCGACAGCGCGAGCGACAGCGACAGCGGGAACAACGGCACCGCGTCAGCCTCGAGCGACGCCAGCGCGAGCGACGCCGACTCGGGCAGCGACGCGGGAGGCCATCTGCCCCGGACGGGTACCGACCTGACGGTGATGATGGCGATCGCGGCGGGGCTCATCGCAATCGGCGCGGGCGTCGTCTTCCTCGTTCGTCGGCGCCGCCTGAGCTGAGGCCGGCCACCCCTCAGTCGCTGACGGCGACCTTCCCGACCATGAGCACCCGTGCGGTGCGGAACAGGGAGGTCGCCGTCACCGTCTGCGCGTCGTCGTCCCACACTGCCGAGGCGGTCACTACTCCCGATGGTGTGCCCAGTCGCACCTCTGGGCCGGTCCATTCGGGATTGTTGCGTTCGATGATTCCGCGGACGAACGAATCACGTTCGGGCAGAAGTGCGGCCGCGGCCAGGCACATCGCCGCGGTTCCCGGGACGGCTTTGTGCGCCTGTCCCATCGAGATGACGCGGACCAGGACGTCGACGTCGGCAGCCGCAAGTCCGGTGCCGTCGAGGAGTGTCGTCGCCTGCGGATTGCTGACGATCGCGACCTTCGGCACGACCTCCGGCGCCGTCTCCGGAGTCTCGCACAGCCCCATGCGCACGGCGGCTTTGCGCCGCAGCTCGTCGATGAGGCGCAATGACGGCGCGTTTGCGTCGATAGCCCCGGGTGCTTCGGTGCCACGCAGCATCACCAACGAGGACGGCACGACCACGAGCGGCAGGGTCGCATCGACAAGCGTAGCCTCGAACCGACATCCGCCCACCTCGAATTCTTCGCGTGCGACTCCGGTCGGCAACAGTGCACCGGTCCGACTGCCCGCGGGGTCGGGGTAGGTGAGTTCGATCGTCGCGCCCGTGCCGCTGACACCGGGCAGCTTCAGGTCGCCCTCGACCGCGGCCTGCCCGTCGACGACGTCGAGGCCGACGTCGACGAACTTCTCGGTGTTCGTGTTGAAGAGGCGAAAGACATGCCACCCGTCGTCGGCAGAGACCAGCCCGGACGACAGGGCGAAGGGCACGACCCCGGAGGAGAGGTTTCCGCAGTTGCCGGAATAGTCGACGACCGCCTCGGCGACTGCGACCTGCCCGAAGGTGTAGTCGAGGTCGACCCCGGCACGGGTCGAGGCGGACACGACCATCACCTTCGACAGCGAGGAGAGGCCTCCGCCCATCCCATCGAGCTGCCGGCCGAACGAGTCCGGTGTTCCCAAGGCGGCAGTGAAGATCGCGTCCCGCTCCGAGGTGTCACCCCCGGGGTCCAACGGCGGCAGAGCGTCCTCACGGAAGAACAGGCCTTTGCTTGTGCCGCCGCGCACGAAAGCGGCATCGATCCAGCGGGTCATACCCCCAGAGTAGCCAACACCCCGGACATCACTTCACCGACTTCGGCACGATGGCCATGGCCGCGAACCCGAGCACCGCGACGACGGCGAAGAGGTAGAAGCCCCAGGGGTAGGCGATGCCGGCGGTGACGAGGGCACCGGTGATGAACGGTCCGACGATGGCACCGAGGCGGCCGATTCCCGAGGCCATGCCGAGCGCGGTGCCGCGGGCCTGGGCCGGGTAGATCGCTGAGACGAAAGCGTAGACGAGGACCTGGGCGGAGAAGACGAAGACACCGGTGACGAAGACGGCGACGTTGAGCAGAATCTGGCTGGTCATCGGCACGGACAGCGCTGCGAGGAAGATCGCGGCGAGGATGAACCACATGAGGACGATCTTCTTCGTCCCGTGCTTATCGGCCAGCCATCCGGCCAGGACGAGCCCGACGACGGCTCCGATATTCATGACGAAGAGCATGACGAGGGAGTCCGAGACCTCGTAGCCGGCGTCGGCCATGATCTTCGGCAGCCAGGTGTTGAGGCCGTAGACGAGCAGGAGGCCCATGAAGCTCGCCGCCCACACACCGATGGTCACGAGTGCGAGTTTGCCCTCGAAGAGTCCGGCCATGCCCGTCTTCGCCTTCGCATCGACCCCGCCGGCGGGGTCGACGTCCGCTCCCACCGTCGCCGAGGCGGCCGCCGGGTTCCGTTTGATCTCCTGCGCGATGAGGAATGCTTCGGACTCCGGCAGCTTCCACCACAGGAGCGGAACCATGAGCAGGCCCGCGGCACCGCCGGCGATGAAGAGGAGATGCCAGTTGTGGGAGTAGGCGACGGCGAGCAGGGAGATCGCAACGGCGCCGGCGTGGTAGCCGGTCATCGTCAGGGTCGTAGCCTTGCCCGTCTTTCCGGACTTGTTGTATTCGCTGATGTAGGCCAGGGCGCTGGGCATCACGGCGCCGAGGAAGAGACCGGCGATGAACCGGAACGTCGTGAACAGGGCGACGTTCGGGGCGAAGGCGACGAGGAGGGTGAAGACACTGAAACCGATGACGCAGGCGATGATCGCCCAGCGTCGGCCGATCCGGTCGACGACGGGACCGACGGAGACGGCACCGAGTCCGACGCCGACGAGGCTGAGCGTGGCCACGACGGTGGCCGCCTCGGGGGTGAAGCCGAGCGCCTGGGTGGCGAGGAGCTCGGGGATGACCGCGCCGAGCACGACGAGGTCGAAACCTTCGAGGGCGACGGCGAGCCAGCAGAGGACGGCGGGCCACCGACCAGCCGGGGTGACGGCAGGCATGGTTGCGGACGGGGCGGATGAGGACATCGGAGTCTCCGAATCAGGTGGTGTGGCGAATCAGAACGGGTAGGGCGCGATGGTCGAACGCATCGTCACCCATTGGGTTTCGGTGAAGGCCTCGATATTGGCGTCGGCACCACCGAAGCGCGAACCGTTGCCGGAGTCCTTCATCCCGCCGAAGGGGACGTTGGCCTCATCGGAGACGGTCTGTTCGTTGATGTGGACCTTTCCGGTATCGACGAGATCGGCCAGCTCCATGGCCGACCCCACATCACCGAGGATGCCCAAGGACAGGCCGTATTCGCTGGCGTTGACCATCTCCGCGGCTTCTTCGAGGGTGGAGAACCGGGCCACGGGGGCGACGGGGCCGAAGATCTCGGTCGTCCACGCCGGGTTCGACGGGCTGAGGTCAGTGAGCACCGTGGGTGGGACGAAGGCGCCCTCGCCCACTCCCCCGGCGACGAGGCGGGCACCGTCGGCGGTGGCTTTGTCGATGATGTCGCGGACGTGGGTGCGCTGCTTCTCGTCGATGATCGGTCCGATCGCGACGTCTTCGGTGGCGGGGTTGCCGACCGGCAGATTCCGGGCACGTTCGGCCAGGCCCTCGACGTATTCGTCGAAGATCGATTCGTGGACGAGGTGGCGGCCGGTGGTCATGCAGATCTGGCCCTGGTGCATCCATGATCCGAAGGCCCCCGCCGAGGTGGCCGGACCGACCTCGGCACCGGGCAGGACGACGAGTGCATTGTTGCCGCCGAGCTCGAGGTGGCAGCGTTTGAGGAGGCGACCGGCGGCCTCGCCGACCTTGCGTCCGGCCGCGGTCGATCCGGTGAAGGAGATGACGGAGACCTCGGGGGCGGCGACGACGGCCTCACCGGCGTCGAGCCCACCGGGAAGGACCTGGAGGAGTCCCTCGGGCAGGCCCGCCTCGGCGAAGATCTTCGCAATGGTCACACCCGCGCACACGGCGGTGCGGGGGTCCGGCTTGAGCAGGACCGCGTTGCCGAGGGCCAGCGCCGGCGCGACCGAGCGGATGCCGAGGATGAGCGGGAAGTTGAAGGGGGCGATGACGGACACGACTCCGGCCGGGACCCGGCGGGCGAAGGACCAGCGCGGTTCGTTCGACGTCAGCACCTGGCCTTTCGGGTGGCTCGGCAGCGCGGAGGACTCGTAGCAGATCTGCTCGGCGGAGCTGACCTCCAAGGCGGCCTTGTCCGGGATGGAGCCGGCCTCCCGGACGATCCAGTCGGAGATCTCCGCGGAGTGCTCGGCCCACAGGGCCCCGGCGCGGCGGAGGACGGCGGCGCGTTCGGCCGGTGTCGTGCGCGCCCATTCCCTCTGCGCGGCGGCGGCACGGGCAGCGGCGGCGTTGACGTCATCGGCGCTGGCGGCGCCGAGGCGGCCGAGGGTGCCTCCGGTGGCTGGTTCGATGACGTCGTAGGTCTCCCCCGCCCCGTCGGTCCAGGTGCCGGTGAAGATCTTTTCGTGCCAGTCGGTTTCCAGGAACGTGTTCTCACTCATCGTCTTCCTCACTTCTTCTCAGGGCGGGTCTTCTCGGTGCTGACTTCGATCAAGCTCGCTTGGCCGCGTCCGGCACGGTCGATCGCCTCGCTGAGGGCACGGTCGAACTCTTCGGCGTTTCCGGCGTGTGCGGCCGACATCTGGTAGCCGGCGGCGATGGAGACGAAGTCGACCTCGCCGAGGTCGAGTCCCGGGGCCTTGTCGACGCCGAGCATGTCGGCGAACCAGTCGAGTGCCCCGTAGGTGCCGTTGCGCAGCAGGACGATGATGACTCCGATATCCTCCTCGACGGCGGTGCGCAGGGCCGAGATCGAATAATGGGCGGAACCGTCGCCGATGATCGCGACGACCGGACGGTGGGGATCGGCCAGGGCCACACCCATGGAGGCGGGCATTCCCCAGCCGAGTCCACCGGAGGCCGGGAAGAAGTAGGAACCGGGCAGCTCGAGGTTCATCTGCGCCCAGAACGCCGCGTTCGTCGAGGTGGACTCGACGACGTAGCGGGTCTCGCGCGGCATCGTCTCGCGCAGACCGGCGAAGACTTCTTCCGGGTGGAGGACACCGTCGGTCGCCGAGGTGGCCGGAGCGGCGATCTCGCGTGCCGGGGCGGCAACGGGATCGGCGATCGGGCCGGGCTCGGCGACATCGAGGGAGTTGCCGAGAGCGAGGAGGGTCTCGACGGGGTCGGCGATGAGGGCGTCGCCGAAAGGCGCGCGGGCGGCGGCCGCGGTGTCCTCGCCGATCTGGATGAGTTCGGTGGTCTCGGGCAGGTACTGGCCCGGCTGCCACTGGTGGTAACGGAAGACCGGGGCGCCGATGACGAGCGCAAGATCGTGGGGCCTGAGGATCTGCCCGATCGGGGCGATGCCGGCGGGCAGGACTCCGCGGAAGTTCGGGTGCTGGTTGGGAAACGGCAGACGCGACAGCGACGGGGCCGCCCAGACGGGCAGGTCGCAGGCCTCGGACAGGGCGATCGTCGTGTTCCAGACGCGTTCGTCGTCGACCTCGGGGCCGAGGACGAGCACCGGCGAGACCGCCGCTCGCAGCTTCTGCGCGAGTTCGGCGACGACGGCCGGGTCGACGGAGCGGGCGGAAGTGACATGACGGGAGAGCTGACCGATCCGATCGGCCGGCACCTCGGCGTCCCAATCGTCGTAGGGCACCGAAAGATAGACGGGCCCGTGTTCGGAGGCGAAGACGGACTGGGAGAACGCGCGGGGCACATCGTGAGCGCTCAGGGGTTCCAGCGATTGGCGGACGAGGGGCTCGGCGAGCTTCGGGGCCTGCACATTGGCGAGCATGACCTCGGGGCCGATCATGTCCCGAACCTGCTGACCTGCGGTGATGACGAGCTTCGACCTCGAGATCACCGAGTTCGTCAGCGCCCCGAGGCCGTTGCCTGTGCCCGAGGCGGCGTGGAGGTTGACCAGGGTGGGACGGTTCGTGATCTGTGAGTACCCATCGGCCATCGCCACCACCGCGGCCTCGTGGAGACCGAGGATGTAGCGGGCGGGCAGGTCCTTGAGGAAGGGCAGCTCATTGGAGCCGGGGTTGCCGAACATCGTGGTCATCCCATGGAAGGCCATGAGTTCGTGGACTGTCTGGCGGACCGTAACTGTCGTCATCGACGCGATGCTCCTTGAAGTGATGGATCTGGGGCACCCTCGACAGCGGACTGTGGTGCACATCTCGCCACAGTAGTGACCCGAACCACCATCGGCCACAGTGTTCCCGTTCATTGAGAATATTGTCTCGTCACCGCTAGGATCGGGATCATGGCGAACTCCCGATCCGGCGACTCGATGATCGATCGCCTCGTCCGCGTGCTCGCCTCCTTCGACCCCGACCACCAGAGCCTGAGCACCGAGGAGATCGCCGACCGCGCCGAGCTGCCGAAGTCCACGGCCTACCGTCTGGTGGGCGACATGATGCGCCATGACCTGCTGCAGCGCGATCCCACCGGGCGGCTCCGGATCGGCGTAGGGATGTGGGAGCTGTCGAACCGCGCCTCCGACGCCGTCGATCTCGCCTCGGTGGCCAGACCGCACATGATGGCCGTCCATGAGTTCGTCGGCGAGAACACCCAGTTGGGCATTCTGCGTGAGCGTGAGGTGCTCATCATCGAACGGATGTCGGCCCCGAACGCTGTCATCCACCGGTCGAAGACGGCCGGCCGCCTGCCGGCGCACGCTTCCTCGTGCGGTCTCGTCCTGCTGGCCTATGCACCCAAGCACGTGCGTGAGACCTATCTGCGCGGACCGCTGGCGGCGATCACGGAGAAGACGACGACGGATCCAGCGACTCTGCGGCGGATGTTCTCCTCCATCCGCGCCCATCACTTCGCCGAACTCTCCGGGCATATCGATGACGGCACGACCGGCATCACGGTTCCGGTCTTCGACGCCGGCGGGGTGGCGATCGCCGGGCTCGGCGTCGTCATCGACTCCGAGCACCGCAAGGGGGTGCCCGCGATCATGCAGGCACTGAGGACCGCCTCGGCGAGGATCACTCAGGACCTTGCCGCCGATGATCGCTTCGTCGGCTGAGGTCCGTCACCTCGGCTGACCACTCGCCCCAGGATTCAGACGAGCAGTGCGACGATCAGGCAGACCACGCCGAGGAGGGGCAGTGTTCCCTGCTTGAGCGCTGCCCCGAGCTGTTCGGGGCTCGACACGGCGAGCACGAACGCCGCAGCGAGCATCGATCCGGCTCCGACGAAGACGAGGGTGAGGCCGATCGGGGACGATCCGGCCGCGACGACGATGATGCCGATGATCACGGCAAGCGCGAGGAAGAGGTTGTAGAAGCCTTGGTTGAAGGCGAGGGATTTCGTCGCCTCGGCTTCGGCCTCGGTGGTGCCGAAGGTCGCACGGGCACGCGCACTCGTCCAGGCGATGGATTCCATGTAGAAGATGAAGACGTGCAGGGCGGCGGCGAGGCCCGCGAGGACGAGGCCGGCGATGATCATCCGCGGGCCTCAAATCTGGCTCGGCGCTTCTCGGCCTCGACCTCCCGATCCTTCGGCGGCGCGTTCGTCACGAGCGCGTCGAGGAGGTGCTGGGTGGAGTGGGCGATCTCGGCGACGGCGGAGTCGAAAGCCTTGGCATTGGCCAGGGAAGGCTTTGTCGTCCCGGCGATCTTGCGCACATACTGCAGCGCCGCAGCATGGACTTCGTCGGAGGTGGCGGCGGGCTCGAAGTTATGGAGTGTCCTGATGTTCCTGCACATGGTCGAAGACTACGCTCTCCTGGGTCGATAGGCGCGTCCGAAGCTGCGTCGGTTGGACTCGTCGATCTCGACGAGCTCCCAATCCACACGCCGACCGCCGGGAACGTCGAAGATCCGGGTTCCGTCGCCGAGGAAGACCGGAGCGACGTAGACCTGAAGCTCGTCGATGAGGTCGATCTCGAGCGCCTGCCGAGCGATGTCGGCGCTGATGATCTGGATATCGCGGTCCCCGGCGATCTGCTGGGCCCTCTCGACCGCCTCGGTGATGGTGCAGTTCATCGCCGTCACCGAGGCGTCTGCGGCCAATTCCTCGGGACGGTGAGTGAGGATGAACTCCGTTCCCGACCACGCACCGCCGTAGGCCTCGGATGTCATCTCGTCGCGTTCGTCGGCCTGCGCCTTGGCCGCGTCGTAGCCTCGGCGCCCGGAGATGATGACGGCGACCTTCGAAGCCATGCTTTCGGTGGTGCCCTCGGAGTTCGGTTCCGATGCCGAGAGCCAGGACATGTCATGCCCGTGCCCGGCGATGAACCCGTCGATCGAACAGGTGAAACCCCATGCCACTTTTCCCATCGCTCCCCCTCGAGCATCGGCGATCGCCGACATCTGATTGCGGAATGCAACCAGTGAACCACTGCTGTGGAGCTCAATCAATGCCTCGTGTGACCGATCAGTCCCGCAGGCAACGGAATGCTCTCCGTCCGTTCTTCGTTGTTCCTGGTGAGGGCCACACCAGCATGGCTCCACAGATTTTCGAGAAAGTAGGTCACCACCATGGCAGATTTCACGAACAAGGTCGCACTCGTCACCGGCGGCGGATCGGGTCTCGGAGAAGCGATCTCGAAGGATCTCGCTTCCAAGGGTGCGAAGGTCGTCATCACGGACATCGATCTCGATGCCGCGCAGCGCGTTGCCGATGAGATCACCGAAACCGGCGGGACCGCCTCGGCGATCAAGCAGGACACGAGCGCGAAGGAAGACTCGGAGAAGGTCGTGCAGTTCGCCGTCGACACCTACGGCGGACTCAACTATGCGGTGAATAATGCCGGCATCGGCGGCAAGCAGGCGCCAGCAGGCGAGACCGACCTGGACTCCTGGGACAAGGTCATCGACATCAACCTCAACGGCGTGCTCTACGGCATGCGGCACCAGATCCCGGCGATGCTCAAGGCCGGAGCGAAGGACTCGGCGATCGTCAATATGGCCTCGGTCCACGGAACGGTCGCGGCGATCAACAACGGCGCCTATACCGCAGCCAAGCACGGCGTCGTCGGCATCACGAAGAACGCCGCCGCAGAATACGGTGCCGAGGGACTGCGCATCAACGCGGTCGGTCCCGGCTACATCACGACTCCCCTGCTGGAGAACAGCCTCGACGCCGAAACCCTCGAGGGCCTCAAGGCCAAGCACCCGCTCGGACGCCTGGGCACCGCCGAGGAGGTCGCGAAGGTCGTGAGCTTCCTGCTCTCCGACGACGCCTCGTTCGTCACCGGTGCCTACTATCTCATCGACGGCGGCTATACCGCGGTGTGAGGTTCAATGCGGTGATCTCCTGAC
Organism: Brevibacterium sp. FAM 24630; assembly: GCF_049804075.1. NCBI lineage: Bacteria > Bacillati > Actinomycetota > Actinomycetes > Micrococcales > Brevibacteriaceae > Brevibacterium > Brevibacterium sp. FAM 24630. The sequence goes on along the minus strand of NZ_JBNBZD010000004.1, from coordinate 29,656 downwards.
CGGGTGTTCAACGTTTGCCGATGTTCAATCTTTTGAACATGCACGGTTCGTTGAGCACTCGGGACCGCGAGCGAAACTCACAATTGCGGTCGTGGACAACGCAGCGAGGACGTGGGAGGTGACATGGTCATGGCGTCCGCCCTGTCTCCCCCACGATCTCCCTCACTGCGTCATTCGCTCGGGTTGAGTCCTCGAGCAGCTCGGCGAATTCGTCGAGGTCGATCTGCGACTGCAAGTTCCTCGCGCCTTCTGCAGCTAGTTCGCGAGGCGCCGACCTCGTTCCCACCGAACGCTCTTAAATCGCCCAGAACTCACACTGTTTTCCAGCGTAGCGTCGCAGGCACAGCCCAAAGACTTTGGACCGTGGACGATACCGAAGGTGATCGACCATGAGCACAAACCAGATCTACCAGCACCCGAAACCCCTGCACGTGGTCCTCGGCAGGCGAGCGGGACTCTTCCTGCTCATCGGAGTCCTCGGATTCCTCTTCGTCAAAATCATCGGCCCGATCCTCCAGACCGGTCCCGAACTCGTCGTCGAGGCCATCATCTCCGGGATCCCGCTGCTCCTTGCCGCCGGCTGCGCAATCACCGCGGCGGCGCTGGCGATCGTGCACTGGATGCGTCATTCGGCGGCGTGAGCAGCGGCCGAATCGAGCCGCTCGCGCTCCTCGCGGGCGGACGGGTGAGCGGTCTTTCCGTCCTCACCACTGATCGTGGTCGAATACCTGGCAGAACACGCTCGTCATCTGGTCGCTGAAGAGGACGAACTGGACCTCGGCGATCGATTCCCAGCGGCCGCGGGACCGCCCGTCGACGATGACGCTGTGAGCCGCCTCGGCGACGTCGCGGGCGGACCAGCCATAGACACCGCCGCCGATGGCCGGGAACGCGATCGAGGTCGCACCGAGTTCCTCGGCGAGGTTGAGACTCGACTCGAAGCACGACTCGAGGATTTCCGGATCGGCCTCACCGGCGTGCCGATTCGGCCCGACCGTGTGGATGACCCAGCGGGCCGGAAGGTCACCGGCGCTCGTGGCCACAGCCTGACCCGGCGGGAGCCCGCGCATATGTGTGGTCTGCCTGATTTCGCGGCAGGCTTCGAGCAGAGCAGGCCCAGCCGCGCGGTGGATGGCTCCGTCGACCCCGCCGCCTCCGAGCAGACTCGAGTTCGCGGCGTTGACGATCGCGTCGACGGCCACCTCGGTGATATCGCCTTCGAGAACCGTGATCTTCATGCCTCGAGTCTAGACATCGGCACTGACGTTGCCCACCGGTCGGCGTAGCCTGGAGACACCGTGAAGGAGGGTTCATGTGCAGGCTGCTCGGATTCATCTCTCCCACCCCGACCACGGCCGCGGATCTCGTCGGTGTCGATGAGTGCCGGCAGTGGCAGTCGATGGGCACCCTCCACGATGACGGGTGGGGCACGGCATGGATCAACATCGGCGCCGAGGCGGTCGCACGGTTCCGCACGCCCACCGAGGGTGCCGATGATCCGCGGTTGACCCGAGCCTTGGACGGGGACGCGAGCGAGGGTCGGATCTGCCATCTGCGGATGGCGACGACGGGGCTGACCGACCTCGAGGAGAACACGCACCCGTTCCTGGCCGATGGGATCGCGATGGCGCACAATGGTTCGGTGCATCCCATCGAGCGGCTGCGCGAATACGTGAGCCTCGGCGAGATCGACGAGATCGGCGGAACAACGGATTCGGCGATCATCTTCGCCCTCGTCCTCCGGCGGCTGCGTCAGGGCGAACCGCTGCTCGAGGCCGTGGTCGCAACGGTGCGGATGCTGCGGGCCGACTTCGATCACCCCGGGATCAATCTGCTCTTCCTCACGGTCGAGGAGATGATCGTCGCCCACGCGACGGCAGGCACCCAGGTGCCCTATCTGCAGGGGCCGCTGCCGCCGGATCATCACGATCACTACTACCGGATGAGCTGGCAGAGGCTGCCCGACAACGCAATGATCGTGTCCTCCTCGGGACTAGAACATCGAGGCTGGAGTCTCATCGAGCAGAACACGATCACGCGACTGACCGTCGCCGATGGCGCGGAGACGATCGTGGAGCTGTAGTCAGGGCGTGCCTGGATTCAACCCGTCCGGGGTTCAGGCCTTCTGGACGGTGATGGTCCAGCTGGCGTCGGTGACCCGGTCGAAGTGGGTGACGGGGTAGCCGTTCTCCGCCGCCCACTGCGGGATCGCCTCGGTGGCCTGGGTGCAGTCGAAGTTGATGACGAGTTCGTCGCCGTCGTTGAGGCCTGTCATGGCCTCTTTGGCTTCGACGAGCGGGAAGGGGCAGACCTGACCGTCGGTTTCGAGTACCTGCTTCATACGCTCCTGCTTTCCGCCGCGGGCACACTGGCCTGCGACTTCTTCGGTTTGATGGTGGCTTTGGCGGCGATTCCGGCGCCGGCGATCATGAAGACCATCGACACCCAGCCCTGATACTCGAACTGTGCGGTCGAGACCATGGAGTTGCCGACGGTGCAGCCGCCGGCGATGGCCGCGCCGACGCCCATGCCGATGCCGCCGACGATCGATTTGAGGATCGTGGCCTGATCGGGCATGCGGAGGCGGAACTCCCCGGAGGCCTTGGCCGCGATGAACGACCCGACGAGGATCCCGATGACGAGCATGACGCCCCAGTCGATGAGGCCGGTGTCTCCCGTGGTGAGGAAGCCGACGAGATGCGCCGAAGGGGTGGTGATGCCCAGTCCGGAATTGCGTCCCGTCGCCGCCGACAGCGGCCAGGCGATCGTGGCGATGACGCCGATGACCACGGCGGTGGCGAACGGGTTCCAGCGCTTCTCGGTGAGCAGGTGCGCCAGTCCCGTCTTGCGCGGCGGCAGGCTGGCCATGGGGGTCTTGAGTTTGCGGGCGGGGTAGACGGTCAGCCAGATCGCGATGGCCGAGACGATGACGACGAAGACCCAGGGGCTGAGGCCCGTGCTCGCCTGCAGGCTGCCGTTGTCCAAGGTGATGGCGCGGATGCCGTCGGTGAAGCCGGCGGCCGGGCCGAGTTTCATGACGGCGGAGAAGAGGGCGTAGAAGATGAGGGCGAACCAGCTGCCGACGAGACCCTCCCCGGCACGGTAGTAGGTTCCGGTCGCGCAGCCTCCGGCAAAGACCATGGAGAACCCGAAGATCAGCCCTCCGACAATCGAGGCCAGCCACGGGAACGGTTCCGCCTCGAGGGCGATGACGCCGAAGCTGTTGAGCAGGAAGAGTCCGATGGAGTGGACGGCGATGAGCACGATCAGGGCGGAGAACCAGCGCGTGTTCCCGGTCAGCGTGAGATCGCGGAAGGCACCCGTCACACAGAATCGGCCACGCTGGAAGACGAATCCGAGGACAAGGCCGACGATGAGTCCGGTGATGATCATTAGGCTGCTTTCTCTGCACGGCAGAATCGCGGGCGAACACAACAGTGGCCCATTTTGCTCAACAATCACGAGTGAGTCAACCGAGTCGACCGAAAATGCAGCTGCGCTCATCGCCCGTGACTCACATCACTGCAAAAGTATCTTGACATCAAGATACTTCGAGAGCATAATTTAGGTATACCTAACCTAAGGTAGAGAGGTCATGATGAATCGGAATCAGGCACTCACAGAAGTGCAGTCACTCGCACAGTTCGTCGCAGACGCTTCGCTGGACATGCTCAGCGACACCGCCCTCGAACAACTCAAGATCCGCGTGCTCGACACGATCGCAGTCGCCATCGGCGCTCTCGACGCGCAGCCGCTCAAGGAGATTCGCGCACTCGTCGAAAGTCTCGGCTCCGGACACGGAGCCACCCTCATCGGCGGTGGTCAGGCCAGCCCCGACCATGCCGCGTTCTTCAACTCCGCGCTCAGCCGGTATCTCGACTTCATGGACGCCTATCTCGCCAAGGGCGAGACCAACCATCCCTCGGACAACATGGGAGCGGTCCTGGCCTCGGCAGAAGTCGCCGATGCCTCGGGAGCGGACTTCCTCACCGCCTTCGCCGTGGCCTACCAGGTCCACGCTCGCCTGTCCGACGTCGCCCCGGTCAGGGATCTCGGCTTCGACCATACGACGCAGGGCGCGTTCGCCGCTGCCGCCGCCTCGGCGAAGGCCCTGGGACTCGGCACCGACCAGATCGCGAACGCCGCAGCCATGGCCGGCACCGCGAACGTCGCGCTGCGGGTCACTCGCACGGGAGATCTGAGCCATTGGAAGGGATTGGCGTATCCGCACGTGGCGAAGGAGGGGGTGTTCGACGCTCTGCTGGCCGCACGCGGCATCACCGGTCCGGCCGAGGTCTTCGAAGGCAACAAGGGCTTCAAGGCCTTGGCCGGGGACTTCGAACTTGACTGGTCGAAGGAGGACCTCGAGAAGGTCGCGGGCACGATCATCAAGAAGCACAATGCGGAGATCCACTCCCAGTCTGCCCTTGACGCCGCGCAGGACATCCGGCGCCACGACGGCTTCCGCACCGACGCCATCGCCAGCGTGGAGCTGACGACCTTCGACGTCGCTCATCGCATCATCGGCGGCGGCGAGGAAGGCGACAAACGCAACGTGCGCACGAAGGAAGAGGCCGATCATTCGCTGCCGTGGATGCTCGCAGTCGTCCTCCTCGACGGGGAGCTCAACCCGGGCCAGTACACGCCGAGTCGGATCACCGCCGACGATGTTCAGGATCTCATGCGCAAGGTCACGATCAGCCCGTCGCAGGAGTTCAGCGATCGGTTCCCCGAGGAGATGTGCGCCGATCTCGTCGTCACTCTCACCGACGGCATGAGGTTCCACGCCAGCACCAACGGCTATGAGGGATTCACCACGGATCCCCTCGACTGGGCGGGTGCCCGCCGGAAGTTCGATGCCGTGGTCTCGCCCTTCGCCGAGGCGGGGCTGCGTGACCGCATCGCCGATCTCGTCCGCGAGCTGGAGAACCATCGGACCAGAGAGCTGACCGAACTGCTCGCCCAAGTCCCCCGGACTCGCAGCTGAGGCTGCGACAACCGCCGGCCCGTCGCCGGTGCCCCGCCGGCTCGTGCCGGCACCCAGTCGGCCCGTCGCCGACACCCGAAGAAAGGAAAGATCATGTCGAACACCATAGATTTCGATGTGTCGATGAACTTCGTCCCCCGCGCCCATCGTCCGGCCAAACCTCGCAACCGCGGGATGACCGAGATCCGCGCCCCTTATTATTCGACCTACGGCACTCGCCATCTCCAGGACGTCTTCGACGTTGCAGGGCAGTGGATCGACGGCATCAAGTGGGCCGGCGGATCCTTCGCCCTCGTTCCACCCGAACAGGTCCGAGCTTTCAGCGAGATCGCTCATGAGAACGGTTCGTATGTGTCTTCAGGCGGTTGGATCGAAACGGTCCTGCGCTTTGGCGATGACGCGGTCGACCAGTATCTCAAGGAGGCGAAAGAAGTCGGCTTCGACGTCATCGAGATCTCGACCGGGTTCATCATGCTCCCGACCTCAGGACTCGAACGCCTCGTCGACAAGGTCGTCAAGGCCGGACTCAAGGCCAAGCCGGAGCTGGGCATCCAGATCGGCTCGGGAGGAGACTCGGGCGAAGCCGAGCTTGCCGCGGAATCAGCGAAGGACATCGGCGACCTCGTCGACCGCGGCAAGCGGGCGCTCGATGCCGGCGCATCGATCATCATGATCGAATCCGAAGGAATCACGGAGAACGTCGACGGATGGAACACGGCCGCAGCCGCCTCGATCATCAACGGTCTGGGGCTGGAGAACGTCATGTTCGAGGCCGCCGACGGTCCGGTCTTCGAGTGGTACATCAAGAACTACGGCAATGAATGCAACCTGTTCGTCGACCACTCGCAGATCCTCCAGCTCGAGGGACTGCGCCAGAACATCTGGGGCAACAAGTCCACTTGGGGACGGGTGATCAACCCGGCACCGTGAGGTGACGCTCGTGAACCGAACCTGCTGAAGTGCGCGCGGGGTGCCTGCCACCCCGCGCTACCGCGCGCCCGCCGGCTCCCGCCGCCCGCCTCCGCTTTGTCCTTTCGCCCTCCCCTCGCCTGATCCTCCCATTCATCGAGAATGACATCGCTTCGTGTCAGTGACTGGGCGCACACTGAGAGGACGAGACAGGCAAGGAGGCCACGGTGCCAGAACTACAGACAGATGTCGCTATCGTCGGCGCGGGACCCGCGGGGCTCATGCTCGCCCACCTGCTCCACAATGCAGGCATCGACTCAGTCGTCATCGACAATCGCAGCCGCGACGAGATCGCCCATACCCACCGTGCCGGAATCCTCGAGGCAGGATCCGTGCGGATGCTCGAAGCCGCAGGAGTCGATTCCCGCGTGCACACCGACGGGCACCGGCACGACGGCATCGACATCCGCGTCAACGGCACTTCGAACCATTTCGACTTCCCTGAGCTGGTCGGCGAGTCCGTCTGGCTCTATCCGCAGAACGAAGTCTTCGTCGACCTCGCCGCCGCCCGCGAACGCACGGGACGCCCGATCTTCTACTCGGTCGCGGATACCAGCCTGCGCGACATCGAATCCGACAAACCCTGGGTTTCGGCCCGGACCGCGGACGGTGAAGACCTGCGCATCGGCGCCCGCTACGTCGTCGGCGCCGACGGCTCCCGCGGACCCTGCCGCGCCATGATCCCCGAGGGCACCCGGCAGCGGTTCTTCCACGAGTACCCCTTCGCCTGGTTCGGCATCCTCTGCGAGGCCCCGCCCAGCCACGACGTCCTCATCTACTCCCGCTCCGAACGCGGCTTCGCGCTCATCTCCCAGCGTTCCGAGACCGTCCAGCGGATGTACTTCCAGGCCTCCCCGGACACGAACGTCGCAGACTGGTCCGATGACCGCATCTGGACCGAACTGCAGGCCCGGGTCGACGGTCCCGACAACTTCGAGCTCAAGACCGGACCGATCATCGACAAGACGGTTCTGCCGTTCCGATCCGCCGTGACCGAACCGATGCAGCACGGTTCGCTGTTCCTCGCCGGCGACAGTGCCCATACGGTTCCGCCGACCGGCGCCAAGGGCCTCAACCTCGCGTTCGCCGACGTCGGGGTGCTCGCCCCCGCCCTCACCTCGGCGCTGAAGGACTCCGACGCCGAGGCGCTGGCCGGCTATTCGCAGACCGCGACCACACGGGTATGGAAGGCACAGAACTTCTCCTACCAGATGACCCGGATGCTTCACACCGACCCGACTCAGGACGCCTTCGAAACGAAGCGCAGCCTCGGCGAACTCCGCTCCATACTCGATTCCGAGCACGGTCGCCGCTACCTGGCCGAGTGCTACACCGGCTGGCCCCATGGCTGAGCCGCTCCCCCACCACGACTCCCACCGAAGCAGAAAGGTTCGACGATGAGTCCACAGCAGAACACGGATGCCGACGAATCCACCGAGGCGTTCACCTCCCCGGTCGTCATCGACCAGGCCGCGAAGGGCCCCGATGACGCCGCCGAGTCTCAGGCGACGCTCTCGGCCGAGATCGCCGGCATCGAATCGCAGTACAAACAGGACGTCGCCGCCGGGAAGAAGGCCGAAACCCAGCCGCGCCTGAACTACGCGCCCTACCGGTCCTCGATCCTGCGGCACCCGACGAAAGACCCCCGCCACACGGACCCGGAGACCATCGAGCTCTTCTCCCCCGCCTTCGGCCACCGTGATATCGGCACCCTCGAATCGGATCTGACCATCCAGGCCGACGGCGAACCCATCGGCGAGCGCATCCGCGTGACCGGTCGCGTCCTCGACGGTGAAGGCCGGCCCGTGCGCAACCAGCTGGTCGAGATCTGGCAGGCGAATTCGGCCGGCCGATACATCCACAAACGCGATCAGCACCCGGCCCCGATCGACCCGAACTTCACCGGTGTCGGACGCACCCTGACCGGCGATGACGGCTCGTACTCATTCACCACGATCAAGCCGGGCCCGTACCCGTGGAAGAACCACCACAACGCATGGCGGCCGGCCCATATCCACTTCTCGCTCTTCGGATCCGAGTTCACCCAGCGCATGATCACCCAGATGTACTTCCCGGGTGACCCGCTGTTCGCGCTCGACCCGATCTACCAGTCGATCACCGATCAGAAGACGCGCGACCGCCTCGTCGCGACCTATGACCACAGCATCACCGAGCACGAGTTCCTCATGGGCTACAACTGGGACATCGTGCTCACCGGAGCCAACCGGACCTGGATGGAAGAAGAGGACGATGACTGATCACACCGCGACCCCGGATCTGACGCCGACACCCGGACAGACCGTCGGACCGTTCTACGGCTACGCCCTTCCCTATGACCATGACAATGAGCTCGTCCCACCCGGGTCGGCTCGCGCCGTCCAGCTGACCGGAACCGTCTTCGACGGGGCCGGCGACCCGGTCCCCGATGCCATCCTCGAGATCTGGCAGCCGGATGAGAACGGCACCGTGGCCCGGGAAACGGGATCGCTGCGCCGCAACGGCTTCACCTTCACCGGTTTCGGGCGCGCCGCGGTCGACCCCGAGGGCCAGTTCAGCTTCTCGACGGTCAACCCCGGCCCCACCGAGGAGGGCAAGGCACCGTTCATCAGCGTCGTCATCTTCGCTCGCGGCCTGCTCAATCGTCTGTTCACCCGCATCTACCTGCCCGAGGACACCGCTGCGCTGGCCGCCGATCCTCTCCTGTCCTCCCTCGAGGAGTCCGAGAGAAACCGCCTCATCGCCACCCGAGGGGCTGACGGATCGCTGCGTTTCGACATACGGTTGCAGGGTGCGGAGGAAACACCGTTCCTCCGGTTCCCCAGCCACGAGGACTGACACCAATGACGGACACCGCCCACACCCGCTTCCTCTTCGCCCCCGGCGACCTGCGCGGAGCTGAAGCCATCGATGATGCCGCGCTCATCACCGCGATCGGCCAGGTCGAGACCGCGTGGATCGTCTCGCAGGCACGGGTGGGGCTGGTGTCCTCCGAGATCCGCGCCGAGGTGGCCGCCGCCATCGATGCGACCACCAGGCAGCTCACCGACGATCACGCCGAACTCCAGGCCCTCGGTGAGAACTCCGAGGCAGGCGGCAACCCGGTCATCCCGTTCCTCGCCCTCGTCCGCGCTCGGATCTCCCCCGAGGCCTCCCGTTGCCTGCACCGGGGGCTGACCAGCCAGGACGTCATCGACACGGCGATCGGTCTGCTCGTTTCCCGCGTCGTCCGACAGATGCAGGCCCGTCTCGAAGTCATCGGCGCCGCCCTCGTCGACCTCTCCGAAGCCCATGCGCAGACTCTGTGCCTGGCCCGCACGCTGACGCAGCCGGCGCTGCCGACGACCTTCGGACTCAAGGCCGCGACCTGGGCCGCCGAGGTCATCGAAGTCCAAGCTCAGGCGCCGTTCGTCGATTATGTGCAGGTCGGCGGGGCTGCCGGCACTCGCGCGGCGATCCGCTGGTTCGCGGGCGACTCGACCGAATCACTGCTGCGCGAATTCCATATGCAGATGGTCGGCCCCGATGCCGCGCTCACCCAGATCCCCGTCCCCTGGCACACCGACCGGGTGCGCATTCTGTCCTGGGGCTCCCACCTGACCCAGTGCGTGACCGTGGGCGCGTCGATCGCCCGCGACGTCCTCGTCGGCGTCCGGGCGGAGATCCGGGAACTGTCCCTGGCCGCCACGGGTGGATCCTCGGCGATGCCGCACAAGTCGAATCCGACCTCGGCAGTGCTCCTCCACCGCAACGGAATGCGCGTGCCCGGTGCGCTCTCCACCCTGACCGCGGCTGCCGCCGAAGCGGTCGAGGAACGCTCGGACGGCGCCTGGCATGCCGAATGGCCGGCCCTGTCCGAACTCATGACCTTGGCGATCTCGTCCCTGATCATCCTCGATGAGATGGTCGCGGGGCTGCGCGTCAATCCCGAAGCCATGCGCGCGAACCTCGACGCCGCTGGTCCGGGCATCTTCGGCGAGAAGCTGGGCATCGTCTTCGGCGATCGGCTGACGAAGGAGCAGCTCGCGGCGATCACCGCCCCCGGAACCGACCCCGTCGCCGCACTGCGTGAAGCGGTCGGAGACGAGAGCGGAGTCGAGGATTTCTTCACACCCGAGTCCTACCTCGGAGAGGCAGAGGACATCCGCCGCACCATCCTCGCCGCCATCGACCAATCCGGACCGCAGGAGATCGACCTGCCGGCCTTCGACTGAGACAGACAGCTGACCGAGACACCGACTGAGAAAGTGACATCCATGGAGCTCACCGCATCCGTACTCGCCGCACCCCGGACACCGTCCGATGAAGCGCGGGTCCTCGTCGTCCTGCCGTCCCTGGGCACCTCGGCGGCCGCCCTGTGGCAGCAGGCGGCCACCGAACTCGGCGGGCTCAGCCCGGAGACGACGGTCATCGGCATCGATCTTCCCGGCCACGGCCGGTCAGCCCCACTCGACGTCCCCGCCGACACTGCGGTGGCGCCACGGATCACGATGTCCGATCTCTCCGAGGCGGTCCTTTCCACCCTTGATCGGGTTCTTCCCGACGTGGCGGGAGCCGGGACACCGGTCGACCTCGCCGGGGACTCGATCGGTGGAGCCATTGCTCTGCAGCTGGGTCTTGATCACGGCGGACGCTTCGGTCGCATCGCCGTGTTCTGCACGGGTGCGAAGATCGGCGAGGCGTCGGCATGGGAGGAGCGCGCACAGACGGTGGCAACCTCCGGCACGCCCACCCAGATCATCGGTTCGGCGCAACGGTGGTTCGGTGAGGGATTCATGGACCGTGAACCCGAAGCCTCGGCCGCGCTGCTGCACTCGCTGCAGGACGCCGACCGACATTCCTACGCCGCCTTGTGCTTCGCTCTCGCTGACTTCGACGTCCGCGAGCGCCTGCCCGAGATCTCCCGTCCGCTGCTGGCCGTCGCCGGATCCGAGGACCTGCCGACACCGGCGGCGAAGCTCGCCGAGATCGCGAACACGGCCCCCGGGGCCATGCTCGAAGTCATCGAAGGTGCCGCGCACCTCGTGCCGGCCGAGGCTCCGGCCGTGACAGCGAGTCTGCTCGACGGTTTCCTCCGCGGGAAGGGACTCGGCGGCAGCGCCGGCAGTGGAACCGGCGCAAGCGCTGCCGGTGCGGCAGACGGCGTTGAAGCGGGACTGCCGACGGCTTCGGGGCCGCGGGAGGCGAGCCGAGATGCGGTCCGTGAAGCCGGGATGACCGTGCGCCGTCAGGTGCTCTCCGACGCTCACGTCGACCGGGCGAATGCGAAGGTCGACGATTTCACCGCCGATTTCCAGGATCTCATCACCCGCTATGCCTGGGGCGAGATCTGGACCCGCCCCGGCCTCGAGCGGCGCATGCGCTCGGCGATCACGCTCACGGCCATGATCGCCGGCGGACACGAGGCCGAACTCGCCATGCACGTCAAAGCCGCTGTCCGCAATGGCCTGACCCGCGACGAGATCAAGGAAGTGCTGCTTCAGTCGGCGATCTACTGCTCGGTTCCGAGCGCGAACACCGCGTTCTCCGTCGCCTCACAGGCGCTGACGGAATACGAGGCGGAAACGGGAGCAGAGGCGAAAGAGACGAATCCGGAGCCGAACGCAGACTGAGCGTTCGCCCGGAACGGGCGGCCGCCTCGGCGAGGGTGCAGGTTCTGCCTGCGGCTGTTCGAATCGTCACATTGGGTCCGTGGGACTACCGGTCGGCCCGACTCGGGCAATAGGCTGGTGCGGTTGCAGTCAGCGGCGGATTCCGTCTCCGCTGCCCTGCGTTCACCCCCGTCGTCCCACCGAAGGATCTCCATGAGTGACGCTCCGGTCTCCCGCCGCGTCTACAAATTCGCCGTCTTCGCCCTGGCGATCGGCGCATTCGCCATCGGTGTGACCGAATTCGCGACCATGGGCCTGCTCCCCCTCATCGCCGAGGAGCTGGGCATCACCGTGCCGCAGGCCGGGCACGCGGTGTCGTTCTACGCCATCGGCGTCGTCGTCGGTGCACCGCTGATCACGACGATCGCGGCGCATATGGATCGGAAGAACCTCCTCCTCGGGCTCATGAGCCTCTTCGCACTGGGCAACATAGCCTCGATGCTCGCGCCCACCGCCGGACTGTTCAACATCGCCCGCTTCGTCTCCGGTCTGCCCCACGGTGCCTACCTGGGTATCGGCGCCGTCGTTGCGGCCTCGCTCGTGCCGGTCAACCGCCGAGGTCGGGCGATGTCGCGTGTGATGCTCGGTCTGACGATCGCGAACATCTTCGGCGTTCCCTTTGCCGCGGCCCTCGGCAACCTCCTGGGTTGGCGCAGCGCTTATGCCCTGGTGGCAGCGTTGGGGATCCTCACCGTCATCATGGTCGCCGTCGCGGTGCCGCGGGTGAAGCTCGGCGCAGTGCCCTCGGCTCGCGGTGAGATGAAGGCCCTGGGACGGCCGCAGATCATCCTCACCCTGCTCGCGGGGTCTGTCGGCTTCGGCGGCATGTTCGCCGTCTACACCTACATCACCCCGACCATGACCCAAGTCGCCGGCGTACCTGAGGCCGCGATCCCCTGGGTACTGGCCGTCTACGGTCTCGGCATGACCGCCGGTTCACTCATCGCCGGGCCGCTGGTCGACAAGTCCATCGAGCGCTCGGGAATCGGCGGGATGATCCTCTCCGCCCTCGTGCTCTCAGCATTCGGCGCCTTCACCCACATCGCGGCCATCGCGATCATCGCGCTCTTCCTCATCGGCATCGCCGGCTCGATGATCACCACGTCCCTGCAGATGCGCCTGCTGCGCGAATCCCATGACGCCCCGAGCCTGTCCGCAGCCATGAACCATGCCGCCTTCAACCTCGCCAACGCCCTGGGCGCCTGGCTCGGCGGCATCGTCATCACCGCCGGTCTGGGATACCGTGCCCCGGCTTGGGTGGGCGTGGGCCTGTGTCTGGCCGGCCTCATCGTTCTCACCATCGCCATCCTCCTCCGTCGAGGCGGCCGGTCCGACCCGCGAGCTAGGTCATCCGTCGAGATCTGAGCCCGCGACCTCTGCCGCGAACCGGGTGGAGTGCCGAAACACGCATGTGCGCAGCCGTTTCTCGACACTCCACCCGGTTCTCGATAAGGCGTTGCTCAAACAGCTTGACACCGCGCGAAAGTATCCGAAAGCGACCCGAAATTGAGTGCCTATACGATGAAGGCATGGATTATCCTGCGCAGAGTCGCCCTCACGCCCTGACCCACCGTCCGACGTCAGCCGTTGTTCTGGCGCTCGCGGCCCTGACCGTCCTTACCCTTCTGCTGCTGAGCGGATGTGGATCATCTGATTCCGGAGGCGATTCCGACGAGTCGTCCGGAGGGTCGGACTCCTCAGCTGCCGCGCGAACCTGCGCGTACCCTGCCGATTCGCAGTCTGCGGCAAAGGACGTCAAAGCACCGGCAGAGGAACCGGAGGCGAAGGGTACCGTCGACGCCACTATCGCTACCTCGGCAGGCGATCTGGTCGCTGCGCTGGACGCTGATCGTACTCCCTGCACCGTCAACAGCTTCCTGTCGCTGGCTGCGCAGAAGTACTTCGATGACACTGACTGCCACCGCCTGACCACCGAGGGCATCTTCGTCCTCCAATGCGGTGACCCCACGGGCACCGGCTCGGGCGGCCCCGGATACTCGTTCGCCGATGAGCTCGACGGCTCCGAGACCTACCCGGCCGGCACTCTGGCAATGGCGAACTCCGGTCCCGATACGAACGGCTCCCAGTTCTTCGTGGTCTACGACGACAGCTCACTGCCACCGGACTACACCGTGTTCGGGCAGCTGGACGAGGCGAGCACGAAGACCGTCGCCGATCTCGCAGCCAAGGGCACGAACTCCGGCGCCGGCGACGGCGCTCCGAAGGAGAAGGTGACCATCACCGGTGTCTCCTTCGACGACTGAATCGTGCTCGCAGGTGGTCCGTGGCCACATCCCTGCCGGTCACCAGCCCGAGAAAATACTCGGATAACCGAGCAATCTCGCTTTACGAGACATGGCACGCGCATGCTGTGAGACGGGCGTAGTGTCTATCCGTCGCCGTCGACGCTGTGCCCGCACAGCGCCGGCGGCCTTTCCATTGACACGAGCACCACCCGCCCGTGCCTGCATTCACGAAACAGCGGAGCACAACGACACCATGTCCACTGAAACACAGCCGGGGAACCCCACCCCATCGCCGGATCCCTCGGCCGCGACCGACGCCATCGCGGCGACCAGGAAGAACAACACCCGCGGCAAGGTGCTGACGGCCTCGATGGTCGGCACCACGATCGAGTTCTTCGACTTCTACGCCTATGCGACTGCTTCGTCGCTGGTCTTCCCGGCCCTGTTCTTCCCCAATCAGACCTCGACGACGCAGCTTTTGAGTTCGTTTGCGATCTTCGGCGTCGCCTTCGTCGCCCGCCCCCTCGGCTCGATCATCTTCGGTCACTTCGGCGACCGGGTCGGCCGGAAGAAGACACTCATCGCCTCACTGCTCATCATGGGCATCGGCACCTTCCTCATCGGGCTTCTGCCCACGGCCAGCACTCCGGGCTGGGTCGTCCTCGCACCGCTGTGCCTCGTCCTCCTGCGCTTCTGCCAGGGTGTGGGCCTCGGCGGCGAATGGTCGGGCGCGGCCCTGCTGGCGACCGAGAACGCTCCGAAGGGCAAACGCGCCGTCTGGGGCACCTTCCCGCAGCTCGGCGCCCCGGTCGGCTTCATCATCGCGAACCTCCTCTTCGTCGGCCTGAACTCCTGGACCTCCCCCGAGGCCTTCCTTGCCTGGGGCTGGCGCATTCCGTTCCTGCTCTCGGCCCTGCTGGTGGCCGTCGGACTCTACGTCCGCCTCTCCCTCATGGAGACTCCGGCGTTCCAGCTGGTCGCGCAGAAGCAGCAGATCTCCAAGGCCCCGATCGGCCGTGTCTTCGCCACGAGCTGGAAGCCGCTCGTCCTCGGCACATTCATCATGCTCGCGACCTACGTGATCTTCTACTTCATGACCGCGTTCACCCTCACCTACGGCACTTCCCCGGCCAACCCCGATCAGGCGAAGACCGCCGCCGAGGCGGCCGGACAGTCGTTCGATCCCGCAGGCTTCGTCGCGGGGCTGGGGTACACGAAGAGCGAGTTCCTCACCTATCTCATCATCGGTGTCGTCTTCTTCGGAGTCTTCACCGTCGTCTCCGGACCGCTGGCTGAGAAACTGGGACGTCGGAAGATGCTCATGGGCGTGACCGTCGCCATCGCCGCCTATGGACTCGTCGTCAACGCTCTGTTCAACGCCGGCACCGTGGGCGTGGTCATCGCCCTCATCGTCGGCTTCATCCTCATGGGGCTGACCTTCGGTCCGATGGCGGCCTATCTGCCCGAGCTCTTCCCCGCCAACGTCCGCTATACGGGTTCTGCGGTGTCCTACAACATGTCCAGCGTCATCGGTGCCGGGCCTGCGCCCTTCGCCATGGTGGCCCTGTGGCAGTACGAAGGCGGCACGATCTTCTACTGCGGCCTCTACATCATCGCCGCAGCGATCCTCACCTTCATTGCGCTGTACCTGGCCAAGGACACCTCGGAGATCGACATGGAGGATCAGCTCAGCTGAGGTTCTGATCCGAACACCGCAGCGAGTGCCCTGCTCGCCGCTTCGAGGCCCGACCCCGTCTTCGGCGGTCGGGCCTCGTCGTCTCTGGAACCGCGGCTGCCAACACTACGATTTGGCAACGACCGCCACGATGCGGGTCACCACACCCATTGTGTGACTCAGTTCACGGTAGGATTCCTCACAGAGACTGTTCAGACATCGAGGCCCGAACAGGCCGTTTGCGTGACAGCTCCGTCACCGACTCACTGGAGGAACCATGAAACGACGCTTGCCCCTGGCCACTGTGGCTGTCGGCGCCATGCTCGCCCTGTCCGCCTGCGGCGGTGGAGGCGATTCCGAACCTGCAGCGACTGCCGAAGGGGGGCGTGCCTCTCGTTGAAGAGGGCAAACTGACGACCTGCACCCACCTGTCCTACCAGCCGTTCCAGTTCGAGAAGGACGGCGAGGTCGTCGGCTTCGACGTCGACATCGTCGATGCCGTGGCGAAGAAGCTCGGCGTCGAGCAGGAGATCGTCAACGTGCCGTTCGAGCCGATCACCGCTGGAGCCTCCTTCGCCCAAGATCAGTGCGATGTGGCCGCCGCAGCCATGACGATCACGCCTGAGCGCGAGGAAGCCATCGACTTCTCGGATCCCTACTTCCCCGCCAATCAGGCGATTCTGACCAGAGATGACAAGACCGCCGACGATGAAGCAGGACTGAAAGACTTCAAAGTCGCCGCCCAGGCAGGCACCACCGGGCTCGACTACGCCACCGAGCACTTCAAGGACGCCGAAGTCATCACCTATGAAGATCTTCCGCTCTCACTCGAAGCGCTGAAGAACGGTCAGGCAGACGCCGTCATCAACGACAACGGTGTGCTCTATGACTATGCCGCGAACAACGACGGCTTCGCTGTCGGTTTCGACATCGACACCGGTGAGCATTACGGCATCGGCATGAAGAAGGGCAATGCGGAGATGAAGAAGGCCGTTGATGACACTCTCAAGGAGATCAAGGACAACGGCGAGTACGACTCGATCTACGAGAAGTGGTTCGGCGACGCTCCGAAATGATCGACCGTAATCCATCGGCCGGCCGCGGCGTCAGTGCCGCGGCCGGCCGTCTCGTCGGCTGAGCGCGAACTCGCCACCTGCACTTCACCTCCACCGGCGGTCACCACCGCCACCGCATCAGAAGGACAACACCCATGTCATCACACCATGTGACTGGAGACGGCGACCGGACCGGCACCGACATTCCCGTCGCCACTGCGACTCCCAAAGCGAAGATGAGCAAACGCCAGAAGGCGAAGATCTCGCGCGGGATCCAATACGGCATCCTCATCGTCATCGCCGCCGTCATCGCGGTCGTCGCCGATTGGCCCACACTCATCGATACCTTCGGCCGCGTCGATATCGCCATCGGCATGTTCCCCGAGGTCATCACCAAAGCGCTGAAGAACACCGTCGTCTTCACCGGCCTCGGCTTCGTTCTGGGATTGGCGATCGCCATCGTCCTCGCCCTCATGCGGCTGTCCTCGGTCGGCGTCTACCGCTGGCTGGCATTCGTCTACACCGAATTCTTCCGCGGGCTGCCGGCTCTCGTCGTCTTCCTCGTCATGGGCTTCGGTCTGCCCCTGGCCTTCAAAGGCTTCAACCTCCCACAGCTGATCATCATCATGATTGCGTTGGCCCTGGTGTCGTCCGCATATATGGCCGAGACGATCCGTGCCGGCATCCAGGCCGTTCCCAAAGGGCAGGTCGAGGCGGCCCGCTCTTTGGGAATGTCGTCCTCGCGGGCGATGTTCACGATCGTCCTGCCACAGGCGATGCGGATCATTCTGCCGCCGCTGACCAACGAACTCATCCTGCTGACGAAGGATTCCTCGCTCGCCTACATCCTCGGCTCCTCCGTCGACGGCCGCGAGCTGACAGCACTCGCCCGAGCCGAGATCGTCAATACCGCGAACCTCACCCCATTCATCGTGGTCGCCCTCTGCTACCTCGTGATCACAATCCCGCTGTCGTATCTGTCACGGGTGCTCGAACGCAAATACGGTTCCGCCGATTCAGGAGTGAAATGATGACCGACTCAGCAACCACCTCGGCGCGGGCCACGGCGACCCCGATCATCTCGATCCGCAACCTGCAGAAGAGCTTCGGGTCCAACCAGGTGCTCACCGATATCAGCCTCGACGTGAGCAAGGGCGAAGTCGTCTGCGTCATCGGCCCCTCGGGATCGGGAAAGTCGACGATGCTGCGCTGCATCAACACCCTCGAGGATCCGACAGGAGGGTCGATCGTCGTCGACGGGATGGATATGACCGACCTCGACCTCGACATCGATGCCGCTCGCACGCGAATCGGCATGGTCTTCCAGTCCTTCAACCTCTTCGGCCACCTCACCGTGCGAGAGAACCTCACGGTCGCCCAGATCAAGGTGCTGCGCCGGTCGAAGGCCGAGGCCGACAAGGTCGCCGAGGCGAACCTCGCGAAGGTCGGACTCTCCGAGAAGATCGAGGCCAAGCCCTCGTCACTGTCCGGCGGCCAACAGCAGCGGGTGGCGATCGCTCGAGCGCTGAGCATGGATCCGGACGTGATGCTCTTCGACGAACCCACCTCGGCGCTCGACCCCGAGACCGTCGGCGATGTCCTCCAAGTCATGCGCAACCTCGCCGAGGCGGGGATGACGATGGTCGTCGTCACCCATGAGATGGAGTTCGCCCGTCAGGTCGCCGACCGTGTGGTGTTCATGGACGGCGGTGTCGTCGTCGAAACCGGACCGGCCAAGGAGGTCATCGGAGATCCACAGGAGCAGCGGACGAAGGACTTCCTCTCCCGCGTGCTGCACCCGGGACAGCTGGGTTAGCGCCGCGAGTCTCCGAGAGGACCAGTTGGCTTCGAGAGATCCGGTTGCAAGCGGGCCGCTCGAAGCCAACTGGTCCTTTCGACATCGCCTCAGCCTCCGAGGTTGGCGATTTCGGCGCTGATCCGCTTGAACTCCCGTGCCCGGAAGAGGTCCGCCCATACGAGGTTGAACACCCGGAAACCGGCGTTGAGGAGCCTCATGTGTCGTTCGTGGATCTCGATGCTCGCCCGGTCGGGGCCCTTTTCGCTGAGGTAGTACTTGCCGACACCATGGAACTCCGCGATCACGGGCAGACGCTCGTGCCTGAAGTCGTTACGCGCAAGCCACGCTCCCGCCTCGTCGAAGGTGTCGACCTGCGGCTGCATTCCGGTGATGCCGAACCGGAAGAACTTCACCGCGCACAGCGACTCTCCCGGCGACTCATGCCGTTCATCTGCGAGCTTGAGTGCCTGAACCGCATCCCTGCATCCCCGTCTTCCTCGTACGATCCCGCTCGACAGGTCCTCGATCGAGGCATCGCCCCGGCGCAGAGCGGTCGAGATGATCGGAACCGACGTCTCCAAGCTGTAGTCATGTGCGATGTCGAGCAGCGTCCGTAGGATCGTCGTCACAGGAAGGTCAGCGACGGCAGAGGCGTCGTCGGCGGGGAGCTTCCGTTCTCGGATTCGGATCGTCGGCTTGCTCCGGTGGAATCCTCGTCGAATCGCCTCGGCGACATCCGTGGCAGGAAACGGTGGGTCGAGCCCATGGATGACTGCGGCAGAGATGTGTGAGAACACCGCATCCCGCGGCAGGTCGTCGGCGTGAGAGCGGATGAGGATCTTGAGCCTCTCCGTGTCGTCCCGAATGTCGCCGTAGGTGCGCGGGTGTTCGGTTGCAGAAGCTTCGTGGACGAGCCGCAGCGGCTCATGCCCCACCTGGGAACAGCTTCGACGCAGCACGAAACGACCTCGCCGAACTCGCTCCAGACAGCACTCGAGGGCATCGCGTATGCCTGCATCGGTGAAGCCGAGTTCACGGAGCTCCTTGGCACTGAAGACCGATACCATAAAGCAATTATGTGCATCACTTGTCAGCAAATGCAATCAAACGAACTAATCTTCTGGACGGAGCTCTGACGAGGTCATCCAGTTTCGAGCGCCGAATGTCAGCGAGCGGACCACTGAGCGTCGAAAGGACCGGTTGCAACTGGTCCTTTCGACGCTCAGTGGTCCGTTGGGGGTAGAAGCGACGCTGAGTGGTCCGCTGGGCGTCAAGGCGACGCTGAGGGGCCCGCTCGGTGGCGAGCGCTGGGCACGCGAGACCGAACACTCGGCACCGGACGTCTCGCCGCCTTAGCTCTGGGCGCCCTCGACCACCTTCGGCAGGATCACGCGGTAGCCCAGGCGCGGGTCATAGCCGTGGATCTCACGGGTGTCCAGCGCCGACATGAAGTCGAGCACCTCGACGGTGATGATCTGCCCGGGCACGAGCACCGGGAAGCCAGGCGGGTAGGGAGTGACGAACCCGGCCGAGACCGGCTGCTCACCTCGCTCCACGCGTCGGCGCAGCTCGTGCGGGAGCACATGCTCGATGTTCTTCCGGCGCAGACCGGCATAGTAGGCGCGGCGCAGGTCCCCGTCGGGCAGCTGCTTCGACGGGTCGTCGGCAGGCACCTCGGCGGCATAGTCGGGGGCGAAGGCACTGAAGTCCGGCAGCGAAGGCATCACCGCGGCCGGCTCCGTCAGCGCATCCTGCTCCGGGGCCTCGTGCGGGTCGTTGAACATCCCGGCCAGTTTGACGAGGACCTCGATGAGATAGGCCACGGCCGAACGGGAGGTGCCGATGTTCGTCATGAACAGCACCGTGTTCCGGCTCGTCTTGTTCACCTGGATGCCGTAGCGGTCCATAAGGTGCTCGTGCTTGAACGTGTCTCCGTCGACCCCGGTACCGGAGATCTCGACGGTGATGCGGCTGGGGTCGACGACGAATTCGTCGCGGACCCAGGCGTCCCACATCGTCGACAGGCCATCGCGCAGCGGCATCGTCCGATCCGTGACCCGGTACTCCTCAGGGATGAGATCGGCGGCGGTGAGGACCTTGAATGTCTTCTTCAGCAACGGGTGCCGAGCGATCGCCGACGACAGGCTCATCGCCAGGTCGAGCTGCTTCTGCACGAGCGCGAAGCCCTCCATCTCCACCTGCCTGCGCCCGAGGTCGAGGGAGGCGAGGATCTGATAGTTCGGCGAGGTCGAGGTGTGCGTCATGTACGCCTCGTGGAAGGCCTCCTCGGCGCCGGCGGCGAACTCCTGATCGTAGACGTGGATCATCGAACCCTGGCGCAGCGCGGTCAGCGTCTTGTGCGTCGACTGGGTCGCGTACACGCGGATCGTCGCGTCCGGCGGCGGCAGCAGGTCCTCTTCCAGCCACACCGCATCGGGGGCCGGGGCACCGGTCTCGGGGTCGAACAGGCGCTTCTGCTGCTCTCGGTACGCCGCGGCATGGGCATTGGTGGACAGGGTGTCCTCGAGGGTCTCTGCGGCGACCATGGCGGTGCGCTTGCGGGTGACCGGGTGGAACCGGGCGAAGGCGAACCAGGCTTCGTCCCAGAGGAAGACGAGGTCGGGTTTGATCGCCAGGCATTCGGACATGACCTTGTACGGGTCGTAGACGATGCCGTCGAAGGTGCAGTTGGTCAGGGTGATCATCCGCACCTCGTCGAGGCGGCCGGCTGCCCGGTAGTCGAGCAGCAGCTGCTTGATCCGACTCAGCGGAACCGCCCCGTAGAAGGCGACATCGTTGAGCGGGTAGGCCTCGAGGTACGCGGTGCGCGCACCGGTGAGCATGAGCGCGTGGTGGTGGGACTTGTGGCAGTTGCGGTCGACCATGACCACTTCTTCGGGTGAGACGACGGCCTGGTGGACGATCTTGTTCGCCGTCGAGGTGCCGTTGGTGACGAAGTAGGTGCGCTTGGCGCCGTAGGCTCGCGCAGCCAGCGCCTGCGCCTTCTTCAGCGTGTGCACCGGAGCCAGCAGGGAGTCGAGCTCGCCCGAGGTGGCGCTGGATTCGGCCAGCAGCAGATTGAGCCCATAGAAGTCGACGAAGTCCCCGATCCACTTCGACCCGACGACCGATCCGCCGCGGGAGACCGGCAGGGCGTGGAACACGCCGGCCGGGCGGCGCGCATGCTCACGGATGGCGTCGAAGAACGGGGTGTCGTAGAGATGCTGGATGCGTCGCAGCAGCGACAGGTGCAGTTCGAACTGGTCTTCACGGCGGAAGACGCGCCGGAACCGGTGGGTCAGCGCCCCGGCGAGACTTTCGATGTGCGCACCGGCCATGAGGTAGAGGTCGAGTTCCGGGCGCAGGTTCGCCAGGGTGTCGGCCAGACGCAGCACTCGGCGCACCGAGTTGAGCGGGCTCATCGGGGCCGTCGGAGATTCCTTCGTCGAGGTGTGCGCGAACTCGATGGAATCGCGCAGATCGCGGCTGAGCACCTCGCGGGTGTCGTCGGTGAACCCGGGACGGATGACGCAGGCGAGCAGGTTCGGGTTCGTCAGGGCCGCGGCGACGGCGTCATCGGCAGTGGGGACGATGACGTAGTCGTAGATGAACTGGTCAGAGGCGTTGCGGAGTTTGAGCAGGTCGGTGTGCAGCTCGTCCCTGCCGCCCTCGGTGGTCTCATCGACGATGAGCACCTCGAAACGGGGCCGGGTGTCCTGCCGGTCTTTGATCTCGGCGCGCTCGTCCTCGGTCAGGTCGTCCTCGCCCGTGTCGGGCACCGTGGTTCCACGCAGCCGGTTGACGGCCCGGGTGATCATGTCATGTGCCCGGTCGAATTCGCCGTTCGAGAGCAGCTCGGTGATCTCTTCGACGTAGCGCTGCCCGAAACCGCCCCAGTAGAGCTCGATCGTCTTCAGCGAGCGCAGGGACCGCCAGACCTCGCCGTCTTCGGCGATCATCGAGAAGTCTCCGCCGCTGACGGCCAGACGCTTGATCGCGAACTTCAGGTACTCCCAGGCATCGGAACGCAGCCGCCAGGTACTCGTCGGCATGCCCGGATCCCGTTCGAGCTGTGCCTTGCGCGGCTTCGACTGGAACCCTGCTCGACCGCGCCTTCCGTCGGCACCGCGTTCGGTGAAGTCGAGCGCCTGCGCCGATTCTTGGTCGGAGTCGATGCCGGTCATGCGTATGCCTCCTGGCTGTCAGTCCTCTTCCGTCGTCTCTGCGACGACGGTTCCCTGCTCATGGGTTCAGGCGGCGGGCCGCACTGATTCCGTTGTTGCACGATCATACGACCTCACACAGGCGAATGTTCCTGGTGGGGACCTCGTGAGACAACAACAAGAGCGAAAAGGATGATAAGCATTGAGTATGGATACCTCCGCGTCGCTTTCCGCAGGCCACCTCATCGTCGAGGAACTCGAAGCTCACGGGGTCCGCCGTGCCTATCTTGTGCCCGGCGAATCCTTTCTCGACGTCCTCGACGGGCTTCATGATTCGGCGATCACCCCGATCGTCTGCCGTCAGGAAGGCGGGGCCGCCTATATGGCCGTCGCCGAGGGGCGGATGACCGGTGTGCCCGGCATCGCCATGGTCACCCGCGGGCCGGGTGCCTCGAACGTCATGGTCGGCGTCCACACCGCTTTCCAGGATGCGACTCCGCTCGTCGTGTTCGTCGGCCTCATCCCCACCGCTCATCGCGGTCGCGAGTCGTTCCAGGAATTCGACCTCAACGGCTGGTTCTCAACGACCGTGAAGAAGGTGCTCACCCTCGACGACCCGGCCAAGGCCGCCGAGGTGGTCGTCGACGCCATGCACACCGCCGTGAGCGGTCGGCCGGGTCCCGTCATCGTCGGCCTGCCCGAAGAGGTGCTTGTGCAGGCGAGCTCCGGCCGGGTGCTGCCGCCGCGTGTGCTCGGTTCGGCCTCCCCCTACGCCGGAGACGTCACGGAGCTGCGTGCCCGCATCACCGCCGCCGACCGCCCCGTGCTCATCATCGGCGGCGAGGACTGGTCGCCGGCGACCTCACGACGCATCGCCCAATGGTCGCGCGACCGCGGCATCGGCGTGCTCGGCACCTTCCGCGCCTACGACGGCATCGACCACGACAGTCCGAACTTCCTCGGCATGCTCGGCTACGGGGCCACGCCCGTGGCCGAACGCGTCCTCGCCGAGGCGGACCTGCACATCTTCCTCGGCTGCGTCCGCACCGATGTGTCCACCGACGGCTTCACTCTGGGCACGGATCAGCGCACCGTCGTCATCGGTCCCGATGCCGACGCACACGGTCACTTCGGTCGCCTCGACCAGCACATCGTCACCTCGGTGTCGCGCTTCGCGCAGAGTCTGTTCTCCGAGGACGGGTCCCGGACGTATTCGGTGTCCTCGGACGGGTCGATCGACGAACCGCCCCTCGGTGATGCCCTCTCCGAAGCGGCCGGGGACACGGTTCCGCTGCCGGACTGGGTGAGGCAGGCGCGGGCCGAACTCGATACGTGGCGCGAACCTCAGGTCGACGGTTCCACGGACGGGCGGGCCGCCTCGGCGGGGTATGTCGACATGGACGAAGCATTCATCCACGTCAGAGACCTGCTTCCGGACAACGCGCTCATCACCTACGGAGCGGGGAACTTCTCCGGGTGGGCGACGAGATTCCTGCCCTCGCACGGGTTCCCCTCCGTTCTGGGACCGCGCAACGGGTCGATGGGATTCGGTCTGCCGGCCGCGGTCGCCGCCGGGCTCGTCCACCCCGAACGGGCCGTGTTCTGCATCGCCGGGGACGGGGATTTCCTTATGAACGGCCAGGAGATGGCCACGGCGGTCCAGTACGGGGCCGATATCACCGTCGTCGTCAACGACAATTCGGTCTTCGGCACCATCCGCGGCCACCAGGACAGGGAGTACCCGGGCCGGGCCACGGCCACGGCGCTGCAGAACCCGGACTTCGCGGCCATGGCCACGGCCTTCGGCGGACTCGGCATCCGCGTCGAGCGGACGGAGGACTTCCGGGACGCCTTCGCACGGGCGCTTGAGCACAAGGGGCTCTCACTCGTCCACTGCACCACCGACCCGTCCGTCCGCAGGGCACGCCTGCCGTGAACGCTGGGCCGGCCCGCTGTGAGCACTGGGCCTGCCGTGAAGGCGGGCGGGGCGGGCCGTGAACCAATGAACGAACTGGTGCCGAACCTGACTAAGGTGACTGCATGAGAATCGACGCGATCTTCACCGACCTCGACGCCCACACTCTCGACCCGGCGCGCCCGCGGGCGCAGAAGATCGGGGTGTTCAACAACCGGATCATCGGCTTCGACGAGGAACTCGACGGCGTCAGTGCCGACCGGGTCGAGTCCTTGGGCGGGGCGACGGTGCTGCCGGGCTTCAACGACGTCCACTGCCACACCGCGTGGTTCGGCCTCACTCTCGCCTCCGTCGACGTCACGGCGCTGCCGGGCGGGCTGTCCGATGTCTACGCCGCGCTCGAGAAGGCCGCGGCCACGACCCCGGCTGGGGAGTGGATCGAAGCCACGGGGTTCGCCCACCGCGACTACGACGGGGAGTACCCGGAGCTGGCCCGCCTCGACGAGATCACCGCAGGCCGTCCGCTGTTCATGCGGCAGACTTCCGGGCATGCCGCGATCGTCAACACCGAGGCGATGCGCCAGGCCGGGATCCTCGCCGACGGCTTCGAAGAGCCCGTCGGCGGCAAGGTCGTCCGCGACGGTGCCGGCCGTCCCACGGGGCTGCTCGAAGAGACGGCGCAGGCACTCGTGCAGGATCTCATCCGACCGTATTCGCTCGACACCCTCGTCGAGGCGATCGACCTCGCCACCGCGTACTACGCGAAGGAGGGCATCACGTCCTTCGGCGAGTGCGGAATCGCCTACGGGTGGATCGGCCACTCCCCCATCGAGATCAGCGCCTACCTGCGCGCCCGGGACGAGGGCAGACTCCGGGCCCGTGCCCAGCTCATGCCGCAGGCCGACGGGCTGCATCCGATCGCGGCGAACTCCGCCGACGGGTTCGGCATCGGTCTGGATGCGGGGCTGCGCACCGGCCTCGGCGACGATCTTCTCTCGATCGGTCCCGTGAAGTTCTTCATGGACGGAGCGATGTCCGGTGAGACCGCGGCGATGCGGGAGAACTATGCGGGCAAGGACCATCCGGGTTACCTGCAGGACGATGCCGCGGTGCTGCGCAAGCAGATTCTGAACACCTACGCCTCCGGGTGGTCGGTGGCCGTGCATGCGATCGGTGATGCCGCTGTCGATGCGGCGATCGAGAACATCGTCGACGCACAGAAGCGCTTCGGGCGGCGGTCGGTTCCCAACCGCATCGAACATGCGGCCATGGTCCACGACGAGCACCTGGCGACCTTGGCCGAGCACGGCATCGTCGTGACCCCGCAGGCGGCCTTCGCCGAGGGCATCGGCGACGGGATGAATGCGTCCCTGGGGCCTGAGCGGCGCCGCCTGCTCTACCGTGCGAAGTCCTTCATCGACGCCGGTGTGCCGATGGCGGGCAGTTCGGATCGGCCGTGTGCCGACGGCAATGTGCTGCGCGGCATCGAAGCGTATGTCACCCGCGCCACCCGCGGCGGCGACGTCATGGGTTCGGCCGCCGAATGCTTGAGCGTCGACGAGGCGATCGCGGCCTACACCTCGCAGGCGGCCATCGCTTCGGGACAGGGCGCGGACAAGGGCACGCTAACGCGGGGGAAGCTCGCGGACTTCGTCGCCCTCGAGGCGCATCCCGGCGAGGTCGCCCCGACGGAGATCGCGCAGATCCCGGTCCGCGCCACCGTCCTCGGCGGCGATTTCACCCACTCCACCCCCTAATTGCTACTCGACGGCGGCCCAGCAACCTCGCGCGAGGTTGCTGGGCCGCCGTCGGGTAGTTCTGGGAGGGTGTCAGCGGGAGAAGTCGAGGTCGGTGAGGACCTTCTCGAAGACTCCGAGGCCACGTTCGAGGTCCTCTTCGCTGATGTTGATCGGCGGGACCACGTGCAGCCGGTGATAGTTGTTGAACGGCACCACGCCGTGCTCCTTCAGCGCCGCGACCACCGAGGCGACCTCGGGAGAACCGCCGCCGTACGGTGCCAGCGGTTCCTTGGACTCCTTGTCCCAGACGAGTTCGATCGCCCAGAACGCGCCTGTGCCGCGGACTTCGCCGACGTGCTTGGAGTTCTCCGCGATCTGGCGCAGGCGCGGACCGATGATGTTCTCCCCGATCCGAGCGGCATGGTCGACCATGCCCTCGTCCTCCATCGCATTGATCGTCGCGACCGCCGCCGCACACGCCAGCGGGTGCCCGGAGTAGGTGAGCCCGCCGGGGTAGACGCGTTCGGCGAAGGTCTCGAAGATCGCCTCGTTGATGACGACTCCGCCCAAGGGCACATAACCGGAGTTCACTCCTTTGGCGAGGGTGATGAGATCGGGGACGATGTCGAAGTGTTCGAAGGCGAACCATCTGCCCGAGCGTCCGAACCCGGCCATCACTTCGTCGGCGATGAACACGATCCCGTGCTCATCGCACAGCGCCCGCACTCCCTGCATGTATTCGGGGCTGGGGATCATGATGCCGGCGGTGCCGGGGATCGATTCGAGGATGATCGCCGCGATCGTCGACGGACCCTCCAACTCGATGGTCCGGCGCAGGTGCTGCAGCGCTCGCTCGGTCTCCTCCACCTCGGTGGCGGCGCTGAATTCAGAGCGGTAGAGGAAAGGCCCGAAGAAGTGGACGACTCCGGAGTCGCCGCGGTCGCTGGCCCACCGCCGGGGATCGCCGGTGACGTTGACTGCCGTCTCCGTTCCGCCGTGGTAGGAGCGGTAGCGGGAGAGGACCTTGTGCTTGCCGGTGTGGAGGCGGGCCATGCGGATGGCGTGTTCGTTCGCATCCGCGCCGCCGTTGGTGAAGAACACGCGGTCGAGCCCGGCCGGAGTGCGGTCGGTGATGAGCCGTGCGGCTTCCGAACGGGCGGCGTTGACGGTGGCGGGGCTGATCGTGCACAGCAGGTCGGCCTGGTCTTTGATCGCGGCCACGACCTTCGGGTGCTGGTGACCGATGTTCGTGTTCACCAGCTGCGAGGAGAAGTCGAGGAACTCCCGGCCCTCACCGTCGACGACCGTCGAACCAGACGCTCGGGCAATGGTCGGGGGATCGATGAGTCGCTGGGCCGACCAGGAGTGGAACACGTGCGCGCGGTCGAGCTCATGGGCTCGGGCGGATTCGTCCTTGATCGCTGCGAGATCGACGTCGTTGAGTCGGTGCACCATTGTCACCCTTTCGCTGAAGAACCCGGGATGAGCGCGTGAAGTGCGCTCGTGAGGTCATCGTAGATCAGTTTCGGCTACAGTGACGACCATGTCTTATCGGACGATCACCCGCAGTGTCGAAGCCGAGATCGAGATCAGGAAATCCCGCTTCCTCACCCGCCTCTCCCCCGTCGCCGACGAGGCCGAAGCCCGCACGGTCATCGCCGAGGCACGTGCCGAGCATCCGAAGGCCCGCCACCACTGTTCGGCGTTCGTGCTCGACGTGGATTCGCGGACACAGCGCTTCAGCGATGACGGGGAACCGGCGGGAACCGCGGGCGCCCCGATCCTCGATGTGCTCACCGGGCACGATCTGACCTTCGTCGTCGCGGTCGTCACCCGGTACTTCGGTGGGACCCTGCTCGGTGCGGGCGGGCTCGTGCGCGCGTACGGTCAGGCCACCTCGGAGGCGGTGGATCGGGCCGGAATCGTCACCCGGCTTGAACGCGTCCCGGTGTCCGCGGCCGTCGACTACGCCCAGGCCAATGCCCTCGAGCGGGCGGCCGGGAACCGGGGATGGACGACGCGGGCCGAGTACGGCGGTGACGTCGGACTCGATATTCTCGTCCCCCTCGCCGAGGTGGATCTGGCGCTGGCGACATACGCCGACCTCACCGCCGGTCGGGCGGAGCCGACGGTCGGTGAGGTCGAATGGGTGTGAGCCGAGAGAACGGCCCGAGAGCACTCAGTCGAGTGCGGCGATCTTCGCGACCTGCGCGTTCGTGAGCATGACGAGATCCTCGGGACGGATCTCGATCTCGAGGCCGCGGCGGCCGGCGGAGACGAACACGGCCGAATGTTCGAGCGCGGTGCGGTCGATGACGACGGGCACGGCATGGCGCTGCCCGAACGGGGAGACTCCCCCGACGGGGTAGCCGGTGCGGCGTTCGGTCTCGGCGACGCCGGCCAACTGGGCTTTCTTCGATCCGCGCGCGGAGGCCAGGGCCTTGAGGTCGAGCTGTCCGGAGACGGGCACGAGCGCGGTCACGGGAGATCCGTCGACCTGGATCATCAGGGTCTTGAACACCTGGTCGGAGCCGACGCCGAGCTTGTCGGCGGCTTCCGAGCCATAGCGACGGGTGGCGGGATCGTGATCGAAGCTGTGCAGGCTGTATTCGATTCCTGCCAGATTGAGCACTCGCACGGCCGGGGTTGCCGCGCTGGTTGTCTTGGATGCAACTGTCATAAGGGGGTCGTGCCTCCTGCCCGCAGGTCTGCGGGACACGATAGGCGCAGCTGCCCAGGACCTTCTCTCCAGGCCCCGTGATCCCGCGTCGATACGGACGGAATTCTTGTATCGGTGCTGATGGGTACCCGCCCACAATAGGCGAAGTGGCGGCGCGTGCGCCAATTGCCGTCACGCGAAGCAATCTGCAAAGCAACCTGCCGGCAACCGACCCGAGAGCGTGCGCGACCCTCTGCTCAGCCCCAGCCGAGTTCGTGCAGCCGGTCATCGTCGATGCCGTAGAAGTGGGCGATCTCGTGGACGATGGTGATGACGATCTCGTCGCGCAGATGGTCGCGGTCGTCTGCGAAGTCGATGAGGTTGTCGCGGTAGATGAAGATGTTGTCGGGCATTTCGAAGCCCGCGATCCCCCGCTCCCCGATCGGCGTGCCGTCGTATAGACCGAGCAGGTGCCGGTCGCCGTCTTCCGGACGGCTCTCGACGAACAGGGCGACATTGTCCAGCTGCTCGGTCACCCCGGCAGGCAGGAGGTCGAGCGCCTCGTCGAGGATCGCGTCGAACTCCTCATCGCTCAGGGATTCCATGCCTCCTACTCTAGGTCGACGCCTCAGATGAACTCCACCGCAAGGGGGAGGTGCCAGGCGACGGTACTGCCTAGCCTCGATTTTTCATGGTGTGGCTCGCGCCCATGATTCTCGCGCTATGGAGCGCATTCGGTTCCGGTTGTGCCATTCGGGTATGACGCGACCACCGTGTCTCGCCACGGTTCGGCGGGGACCCA